>JAYEMY010000154.1:0-3248 GCA_034718455.1 Thermodesulfobacteriota bacterium | reverse complement strand
AGGGCGATTTTTGAGAAAGACTAGTCTGGATGAACTGCCGCAACTCTGGAACGTCTTCAAGGGAAATATCAGTTTGGTTGGGCCACGTCCTCTGTTGAAGAAATATAATCCTTATTTTAACGAGCGAGAACGTCTAAGGTTTTCTGTGAAACCCGGAATTACCGGATGGGCACAGATCCACGGTCGCAATGAAGCTTCATGGGACAAACGGCTTGAAAATGATGCGTGGTATGTAGATCATTGGAGTCTTGGGTTGGATCTCAAAATCCTTGTACTTACGATAGAGAAAGTACTCAGAGGTAAAGGAGTCCTCGTAGATGCTCAGTCCGCAATGTTAGACTTAGACGAAGAGCGTAAAGAATCGAAGCACAAAAAGATCAGTGAAAAATTCGTCATACATGAGAAATGTGATTGAAATAAGATTGGCTCGTGCTGAAGATGCAATTGGGATTGTCACGGTGATCCGTAATGGATTTTCCTTAAGCTTATTAGAAAAAATTATTTATGGATGTCCAGGAATAACAAAATATATACAGGATTTAATAAAACTTCCAGTCTTTCTATCTGACACTATGTACATTGTAGCTGTGACAGAGGATCAAGTTGTAGGATGCGTCGAGCTTCGTTTCTTGCGAGACGAAATCTTTCTGAATTATATCAGCGTGCTTTCTAACTTCAGATCACGTGGCATAGGAAATAGACTTCTTGAAGCCGCATTAAACAGCATTGATCAAGACAGATATACTAAGTTGCGTTTAGACGTCTTCAGCCAGAATACTATAGCCCGGACTTGGTATAAGAGCCTGGGATTTCAGTACGAGTATTCAATTGGCTGGTGGGATATTCCAATCTGGAAATTGGATAATTCTGACTCAGCTATTATTACAGGATATCCTCAAGCACAAGTTTGCCAGGAAAAATTCGGATTTTCTCAGTTCTCATTAATCACACAGAATGGTGAATATTCAGTAGGGCGTATTGGTCACAATTGGTTTTGGCTAATTCAACCCGATGCTCTAATAGATCCGGGAGTTACTAAAACCCTCTCTCACCTGGATGCAGACAGACACATACTTGCTCTTATTCAAGAAAGACAAATGCCCCCATCTGTGGAGGAAAACAGCCAGAAAGTAGCGGGCACTGAAAGAATGTGTATCGAACTCAAAAGACTGAAATTTAAGTGAATTGGGAAATGGAAACCATAATTTATTCAGAGATGATACCTGTAGACAATAAGAAAAAATGGATGAAAGCTCTAAATCTATGTGGACTTCATGACACCTACCACCTTCCTGAATACCATTCGTTGGCCGAAGGACTTGGAGAAGGCAAACCATATCTTTTTGTCTTTCGAAATCATAATGGCTGTGCTGCGTTACCCTTCCTGCTGAGATCAATATCTGAAGTTGATGCTCTGGACGATTGCCAAGACATGGATATTTCGTCGGTCTACGGTTATGCAGGCATAGTTACATCGGTTAATAGAGACGCTCCTGGAGCTGACAGATTCCGCAAGAGTTTTCAGTCTTCGCTGACAGAGAAACTCAAAAGCCTAAATGTCATAAGCTTCTTCAATCGTTTAAATCCATTGATTCCAACATTATGGATGTTTGAAGGAATGGCAGAAGTCAGTCCTCTGGGGCCAACTATTGCTATTGACCTGAAATCTGGACAAGTAGATCCTGTTAAGGGGATGACTTTAACATATCGCTATGATATCCGAAAAAGAATTCTTAACGCGCGCAACAAAGGGGTGATTTGCCATGAGGACAGCGACTTTGAACATCTTAAGGAATTCATTCGAATTTATATAGAAACCATGGATAGAACCGAAGCCAGTGATTACTATTATTTCACTGAACAATACTTTTACGACATGAAAGAGAACCTTGGAGATTCACTCAAACTTTTTGTGGCTGAATGGGAAGGTAAAATCATTAGCGCTGCACTTTTTCTGACAACATGTGGGATTATTCAATACCATCTTTCCGGTGTACCATCTAAATATCTCCAATTTGATGGTGCAAAAGTTATCCTTGAGAACGTGCATAGATGGGGAATGGAAAGAGGATTCATGTGGTTGCATTTGGGAGGTGGTGTTGGGTCCCGTGAGGACTCTCTGTTTGAGTTCAAGTCCGGTTTTTCAAGATCTCAGCATTCTCGCAAAATCTTTAAGATTGCCAAAGTAGTAATAGATCCAAAAAAATACGCTCATTTAGTTGAAAGACGCGGTCTTTGGGCAAAACAAAATGGATATAGGTTCTTCCAAAACAGCTATTTCCCAAAGTACCGTGCTCAAATATGTAAATGACCAGCCAAACAGGATGCAGATTTTCACAGATAATATTATTGTTCATGAACTTAAAAATCTTGATAATCTGTGCCCATCTGTGTCCAAAAATAGCCCTATACTCAGAGATCACAAGAAATGCTATGTTTTCTCAAGAAGAAATGTGCAGAATTTTAGATAAATATCTATAAAATCCATAAGTTATAGTTCTATATTGCACAATTTATTATGAGAAATCTTTTACTTGTAGTTTCAAGTAGTTAAGTCCACAAAGGATCATTTCTTGTGATCTCTGATACTATTAAATTCTTGATCCTGAGCCAATGATAAATTTTTTAGAGCAAAGTTTTACTCATGCCCTTATGATTACCGGCTTTGTCTTTATGATGATGCTGGTGATTGAGTATCTGAACGTCCTTTCCAGGGGATTATTTCATCAGGAACTCCGCGACAGCCGTTTAAAACAGTATCTACTGGCTGGTTTTTTAGGGGCAACTCCCGGCTGTCTCGGAGCCTTTGCGGCAGTGACCCTTTATTCACATGGGGTGTTCAGTCTGGGAGCCGTAGTGGCCGCTATGGTTGCCACCAGCGGAGATGAGGCCTTTGTCATGTTGTCCCTGATCCCCGAGAAGGCCCTGTTAATTTTTTTCATCTTGTTTCTGCTAGGTATCTTTACAGGTTTTCTGACCGATTTCGTGCTTGGGGATAAAGCGATCAGTCGATCCGAATGTCAACAAGAATTCGCACTCCATGAAGAAGATGTGTGTCACTGTTTTCCCTGGGGACGTATAAAAGAACAATGGACACATTGCTCCATGGCCCGCGGAGTGCTGTCCGTCGCTTTATTATTGTTTCTTTTCGGGATACTCAGCGGCAAGCTGGGGCCGCCTGCCTGGAACTGGATCAGAATCACCCTCCTCATGGTCTCAGGAGTAGCGCTTTTTATCGTATCCACAGT
>JAYEMY010000153.1:0-3263 GCA_034718455.1 Thermodesulfobacteriota bacterium | reverse complement strand
CAACAATGAACTTGGTAGCCAGAGGCATGGGCTGATTAAGATCCTCAAATATCTGACCAAACTTCGGCACAACAAATGTTACCAGGATAAAGACGGACAAGACGCCCACCAGGGCCAGGATGCTTGGATAGATTGATGAAGTAATAATAAACTTTCGAATATCTCTTGAACGCTCGATGAAACCACCCAGCTTCTTGAGAACCAGAGGGAGGACACCCCCCAACTCCCCTACCCGCACCATATTAATGTAGAGGCGGTTGAATATGTCCGGATAGGAGGATAATGCCTCTGACAACTTTTTACCCCCGTGGATCTCCTGTTTTATGGTATTAATCAGCACACGTATTGTTTCCTGCTCAGCAGCATCTTCCACGATGACCATAGCCCGCTCCAAATGGACACCGGTCTCCAGAAGATCAGCCAATTCCCTGGTGAAGTAAAGGAGATCATCGTGGCTGAACCTGACCCCTTTCCTGCTCCATAAAGCATAGAACCGCTTTAACCTCTTAACCTTAACAGGTTGAAGGCCTTGGGAGATTAACATGGAAATCAAGAGATCCTGGCTTGCAGCCTCGTCGGTCCCTTCAATCTTTTGCCCTTTAACATCCAGGGCCTCATAAGCAAAAGTAGGCATATCCAACAATCACCAAATCACTTCAATCACTAAATCACTAAATTTCTTCAATCACTAAATCACCAAATCACCAAATCACCAAATTAATTGGTAACTCTCATAACCTCTTCAAAGGTTGTTTGACCTGCAAGGACTTTTTGCAGGCCGTCTTGACGAAGCGTCCTCATACCCAGAGAGCGGGCCTTGGAAAGGATTGAGCCACTATCAGCGCCCTTGACTATCAGTCGCCTTATCTCGTCATCCACCTGGATCAGCTCGTATATACCGGTACGACCGGAAAATCCCGTGTTGGCACAATTAGCACAACCCTTACCCCGCCAAACCTCGGATGGAGCCTGTGTGCTGTCCACCCCAAGGGCATGGACTACTTCCTCGAAAAAATCGGGAGGCAGATCGTACGCAGCCCCGCAATGCGGGCAAATCTTTCTGACCAGCCTCTGGGCCATCACTGCAAGCAGACAGGAGGACAAAAGATAAGACTCAACGCCCATCTCCTGCAACCTGGTAATGGCGCTTGCAGCATCGTTTGTGTGGAGGGTAGAAAAAACAAGATGTCCGGTAAGTGCGGACTGTATGGCAATCTCGGCAGTCTCAGCATCCCTGATCTCTCCGACAAGTATCACATCCGGATCCTGTCTGAGGATGTTACGAAGGGCAGAGGCAAAGCCCAACCCTATTTTAGGACGGATCTGGATCTGATTTATCCCGTCCAATTGATACTCAACCGGATCTTCTACTGTTATAATTTTCTTGTCCGGGGCATTGATGCGGTTCATAACCCCATAAAGAGTGGTGGTCTTCCCGCTGCCGGTCGGACCGGTGACCAATACCAACCCATAGGGCCTTGAAATTATCTTTTCAAAATCCCCCAATATATCGGCTGAAATTCCCAAAGTTTCCAATTCCAGCCGGACCTCCTCCCGGTTGAGAAGCCTGAGCACTATACTCTCTCCAAAAAGGGTCGGCAGAGAAGAGACCCTGATGTCTATCTCTCTTTGCCCCTCGCGGACCTTGATGCGCCCGTCCTGAGGCAAACGCATCTCAGCAATATTCATCTTGCCCATAAGCTTCAGCCGGGAAGTAATTGCGGGTTGGAGCTTTTTTGCAACTGTTTCAATATCGTGAAGGACCCCATCTATACGGAACCTTACCTTAAAGTGATCCCTGAATGGCTCAAAATGTATGTCTGAAGCCTTTACCTCAAGTGCCTGACTGATAATATGGTTTACAAGACGTATCACAGGGGCCTCGGAGGCAAGGTCCCGCAGTTGTTCAGGATCTTCCCATAGCTCATCAACAGTACGGGATTCGTCCCCGGACTCCTCCCCTCCCAGGTCTATATCGGCTTCATACCATCTGTAAACAGCAGCAAGAATATCCTCTTCACTGGCAAGAAAGGGACGGATCGGCTTCTGATAAATACTTTCAAGAAGTTCTTTCAGGTACAGGTCCTGGGGCGTGGCCATAGCTACCCTGGCTTCCGAGTCATCCATAGATAATGTGACAACCCGCCATTGCCGCATTAGCTGTGGGGACAGGCCATTTATCATAGGTGGCTTGTCCGGGAAATCCGCTGCACTTATTTGTGTAAATCCAGGCCCCGGCGCCTCTGCTGAATTTGATTCGGCATCAGGAACCTGATCGCCACTTGCGTTTTGGAGTTCGTTTTGGTCTTTCCTCCTGAGCAAAGACCCAAGGAAAGACCTTACATTTTGAACATTCACCCAATCACCCAATCACTCAATCGCCAAATTACTCAATTCCCTCACTCCCAACTTACTATGTCTGAGTCTTCACCCTCTCCACCCTGCTCACCATCGCGGCCATAGCTGATAAGATCATAGTCATAGTGTTCTCCTGGAGAACTATAGACATATTCGTGTCCCCAAGCATCCTTTGGAATAGCCTTGGGCAGGTAAGGTCCGGCCCAATTCTCAAGATCCTCCGGCTTATCCCGTAAGGCCAAGAGGCCCTCCTCAGTACTGGGATAGCAACCGTTGTCCAGGCGGAACTCGTCAAGAGCACTACCAAAAAGTTCAATCTGGGTCTTTGTAATCTTCTGTTTGCTTCCTCCCAGCTTTCCGAAAAACTTGGGCGCTACCACGGAAGCTAAAAGCCCGAGGATTATCATCACCACAAGGAGTTCAATCAGGGTAAAACCCGAATCCTTGCCAAAACTCCTTGCAAAACTGCGGTCCATAATTTTTTTTCTCAAGAAAAATACCTCCGGCGATATCATGTTTTAATTATTACTAATAGATTTAGGAAATACCTGTCAAGCAAGATACAAACCTCCCCGCCTCACCTCGCAACCATAAAGGCCTCTGGGAAACCTGAACTTTCAAGCCGGGCTTCAAAATTCTTGGCTGTATTATACTCGGTGGATGCAAATACCTGCACCCTGTAAAAAGTCCGATCTCCTCTTAGTTGGCGAGAAACAACCACATCCTTATAATATCTGGTCATTTTTCGCATCAGGGCATTGGCGTTGTCCGATTCCAGAAAAGCCCCTACCTGTATATAGAATTTTCCTCTTCTGAAATCAGAATGTGGCTTAAATACGGCGAGACTTCCAGCTCCGAGTCGGACCTCTCCCAATGCCTCAATCCTCACCTTTGCCGTCCCCTGT
>JAYEMY010000152.1:0-3274 GCA_034718455.1 Thermodesulfobacteriota bacterium | reverse complement strand
CCTTGCAATGACTACTGTTGAACTCGGAATTGCAGCAGAGGTCAATGACTGGGTCAACGCGGAAATGGTTCTGCTTTATGAGGATCCGACCTTTGGAGACGAGAATGATGACAACTTTAAAGTAGATGCAGCCTTTATCACCATTGCAAATGAGGAAGCAACACCTGCTTTTCTGATGGCTGGTAAAATGTTTGTGCCTTTTGGCGCACTCCTTGAGCATTTCCCGGATGATCCACTCATCCATACGCCCCTTACTCTGCTCCTGGGTGAGACAAACGAAAAGGCCCTGTTGATCGGAGCTGAATTGGAAGGTTTCACTGTTTCAGCCTATGTCTTCAACGGTGACGTAGAAGAAGCAGGCGGCGGTGACAATGTTATTGAAAGTTATGGTTTTGATGCCAACTATGCCTTTGAGGATGAAACTCAGGATCTAGACATGCTTGTCGGGGCATCATATATCTCCAACATCGCTGAGTCTGACGGAATAGAGGATGAGCTAACAGCAGATATTGCCAGTTATACTCCTGGAGCTGCTGCCTATTTCCATGTTGGCTTGCAGGGCTTCTTTTTTGATGCAGAGTACATGACGGCCACTGAAGAATTTGGTTATGGTGAGTTGAACATGGGTGCCGCCTCTGCAAAGCCGGAAGTATGGAATCTTGAAGTTGGATACAACTACAATTGGTGGAGAAATCTGGAAATTACCCTTAAAGTTGCAGGCTCTGACGATTGCGAAGGTTTAGGATTCCCGAGAGAACGTTACGGAATCAACTTCAACCAGGAGGTCTTCGACGATACGGTCTTCTCTGTTGGCTATATGTATGATTATTATGATAAGGATGATCATGCCGACCGAAACTCGCAGGATCTTCTCTTCGGTCAATTAGCTGTCGAATTCTAGATTTCTATCCTAGATAATTTCATTCAGCAAAAACGGCGCTGGTTAATGTTTTGACTAGCGCCTTATTTTTTTATTCAGACTTCCCTTTCGTGTTTTCAATTTTTCGTGCTTTCGTGATAATTCCTTTTTTACTTCCCTTCGACATTCTGCGGTTCCTTGTTCGATATTCGCTATTCCTTGTTCCAAGTTCCAAATATTTTTTAATTATCTATTGCAAATGTAACGCACTTAGTTTATCAATAGACAAAGAATTGGTTCTGAATGATTAAAGTGATGAACAGATTTGAAGAAATAAATAATTTTCAAGGAGCGTTGCCATGAACAAAAGCACCAACATATGCATCAAAACAGGACGTCCTATAGTTCACCCTGTTGTGTGCCAGATGTGCCTGCGAAAGTGCCCGCGTGCAGGAAGGCAGGGACGGCGGTGCAGAGCAGTTGTAACAAAACGATTCCTAATGGAGAATGAAGCTCTTAAATAATTAATGGAGATAAGATCATGGTAGGAGGTCGAGCGTCCATACGTGGACTAATTACACAAAGGCGGCCAATAGGGAATGTACCGCAATTTGCTGTTGATGGCGGCACAGCACTTGCGAGCGTTCGTAACTCCCTGAGCACCATCCGTGGCCTTTTGGATTCCACGGATCACGCAGTGGCGGAGTTTATCCAGATCCAAAAAATGGAATCCATGGAGCATCTGGCCGGAGGTCTGTGCCATGACCTCAACAACGGTCTGTTGACCATAGCGGCCACAATTTACCGGCTTGAAAAGGAATTTCCTCAACCTGATATACAACAGAAGGTTCTGGCTGTACGCAAGGTCCTGGACAACATGGAAGGCCTGGTTGATCGCCTGCAGGCCCTCGGACCTGACGAAGTCACAGTGGAGTTGGCCCACAGGGATTTAAGCGTAGAGGTAAAGCTGGTGCTTGCTGCCATCAAATCATCTTTCAATGAGAATATCAATCTGCATTTTACTCCCTGCGGTAATCCCCTTCCGGTTTTGTTAAGCCAGGGCGACATATGGCGGATATTGAGCAATCTTGCAGTTAACGTCCAAGAGGCCATGACAGAAGGGGGGGACCTGCTTGTTGGGACTTTTAAACGCACTGTTGACAGTTCTTACTGCCGCCGGCACGGCAATGCTTATCCAGGGACCTTTGCAGTCCTTTCCGTATGCGATTACGGGCCAGGCATACCCAAAGATGTTCTTGATAGGATTTTCGATCCGCTCTTTTCCACTAAAGAAGTGAATGGGAAAAACCGAAAGCGGGGATGGGGCTTGGCTATTGTTTTTGCCCTGATACGTCGCAGGGGCGGATGGATTGATGTAACAAGCGTCCCTGGGGAAGGGAGCACCTTTGAGGTCTTCCTGCCCTTACAGGTGGTAAATCAGGTAAAACATAACAGCAGCACCAGCATTCAGGTGCAAGACATTAATTTGGCCGATAATTGCAATTGAAACTCAAATATAATATCTGTTAGGAGGCAGTCATGAAAAATGTCACGGCAAATGCAAAAAAACAGGCCGATCTTGTTATTAAAGCCAAAGACATCTTTATTACCACTCCTTCAAAAAGCACAGTAAAAGAAGACAAAATCACAGTGCCTGACGGTATAACCCTCACAGTGCTCATGGCCATGACCATGAACGTCAAAGACATGCGTAAAATGTGCACCAGGTATTGCCTGAAATCCAACAATACAAATATGGGTCCGGGTTACGAACTCTGCGGCCTTTATCATGCCAGTCAGGATCCGGAGAAATCCGCTGCAAAAGACCTCCGTCGCTACCTCAAGCGTCAGTTTTCTACCGCTTGTTCAAGAGTCCGTTCCCTGGCCCCTGAGGATTTGGCACAGTCAATGGGAGACAGGCAGTGGCCTGCTCCTATTTTGTGGGCTGCGAGCACTGACTCCAGATCGGAGATGCGTCAACAGGCCCAAATTCTGGCGCATTCTCTTATCTGGCGTCTTATGGAGAATTGTAACCAGCTCAAACTCGGCCTTTCTGTCTTAAATCATAATATCACAGAGAAAAAACAAGGCATAAAGGCCGCAGAAGAAAGTCAGCTCCACCCTAAAATCAATACACCTGAGACTTCAGTTAAATCTACATTTAAAAAGCAACTCCAGGAAAAGGATGCGGAAATATTAAAACTCAAGAAGAAGCTGGCCGAATACTCCCAGGAATTGGCTGAGTTGAGACAACAGCCACTTCGAGAAGCAGCCCTGAAGCGCGAAGCAAAGAAGCTTGCCTACGAGCTTGGACAGGCAAATACAATGATTGCTGAACATGAAAGAGTGATCGAATCAAATATGCAAGTCAAGGATGAAAAACAGTCCGGAGGACAGAACACAAGGCCGGAGAAA
>JAYEMY010000151.1:0-3274 GCA_034718455.1 Thermodesulfobacteriota bacterium | reverse complement strand
AGAAGCCGATCTTTACTATAGTCAAGGTCTTAATGAAGAAGCTCGTCTTATTTGTTTAGAGCTTCTGAAACTGACAGGTGATAAGTCCCATCCCCTCTATGCTGAAGTAGAGTCCCGTCTGAAAAAATTTCAGGTTGATGGCATGGAAATAGTCCCGTCAGGAAAAACTGCTTCCACCACTACCGCTGAAGATCTTAAATCTGAAAATCTTAAAGAATATCAGGATAATAAATTCAACAGTTGTATAGGCCTGATGGATGCGGGCTTTTATTCAGAGGCTATAGAGGAACTTAAGACTCTACTTGAAGCAGAATACAGGCCGGGAATAATTCGATCAAAAATCGGAGAATCATACCTGCGGCTGGATACGCCCTTTGGGGCACTTGAGTATTTACAGGAGGCGCTTGAGGACACGCAACTGTCCAAAGATGAACGCCTGGACGTACTATATCAACTGGCGCTTACCCATGAACGAACAGGAGCGGTACCCAAAGCCATTGAGGCACTGGAACAAATCATCCGCCTTGATCCTGCCTTTAGAAACGCCAAACAGAGGCTTGAGGGACTTTCCCAAACAGCTCAGAAATATGGCCGGTTTTATTATCTGATTCGTAATCAGTTCCTCTCTGAAGAACAACTCAAAAAGACCAAGGAACTGGCCAGACAGGGAAAGAAATCCATAGAAAGTATCCTGCTAAACCAATTTGGCTTAGACAAGACTGAGCTTGGCCGCTCGCTCAGCGAATACTATCGATGCCCCTTTGTAGAATTTGACGAACTGGAAGTAGGAACCACACCGGCTTGCGTGCGCGGTATCAAAGAACATTTTTTCAGGACCAATTCTTGTGCCCCGATTCGCGAACAGTCAGGGATCCTTATAGTCGCACTGGATAACCCCCATGACTTAGCAAAGATAGATAATATAAGAAGGGTCCTTAAGGCCAAAAACTTTGAATTTGCAGTTTCCCTAAAGGAAGATATCAACAGATTCATAGACTATTTCTATGGGAAATATTCCGTGGAAGGATCTGATGATGACGTGTTTGAGCAACTGGAAGTAGTTGATGATGATACGGCATTAGAGGAAGAGGACGATGGCTTAGCATCCGATGCTGATAGCGTAGTAGTACAGATAACCAATAAAACTATAGAGGATGCATATCAGCGCCAGGCCTCTGATATTCACATTGAATCCTTGACAGGCAAACGTGGGACCCTGGTCCGCTTCAGGATTGATGGCGATTGTATGCGTTACCAGACCATTCCGTATAACTACAAGCGGGCCATAATTTCCAGAATCAAGATTATGTCCAATCTTGACATTGCCGAGAAACGTCTGCCTCAAGACGGAAAAATAAAGTTCAGGACCCGCTCCGGCAAAACTCTGGAATTACGTGTAGCCACCATCCCCACAACTGAAGGCAACGAAGATATAGTACTCAGGCTACTGGCATCTTCCGAGGCCATGCCGCTTGATCGCATAGGACTCCTTGATCAAAATATGGAGCAGATGAAACAGCTTTTGCAGTTGCCTTATGGGCTTCTATTGGTAGTTGGTCCTACCGGGTCGGGAAAAACAACTACCCTGCATGCCGCACTAGGCTATATAAACCGGCCGGACAGAAAAATCTGGACAGCCGAAGATCCTGTGGAAATCATGCAGGATGGATTGCGTCAAGTGCAGGTGAGACCCGGCATAGGCCTTACTTTTGCCCGGATTCTCAGGGCTTTTTTAAGGGCGGATCCGGATGTGATAATGATCGGCGAAACTCGAGATGAAGAAACTGCCACAACAGCAATAGAGGCGTCCCTGACAGGTCACATGGTTTTTTCAACCCTCCATACTAATTCCGCCCCTGAGACAGTTACAAGGCTTTTAGGAATGGGGATGGACCCATTCAACTTTGCTGACGCGCTCTTGGGTGTCCTGGCACAGAGGCTTGTAAAAAGATTTTGTCCCAAATGCCGCGAGGCATATCAGCCTGATGAAAACGAGAAAAAATATATTTTACACGAATACGGGTTTCATCCAATTCAACCTTTAGAGTTATCAGACCTAAATGAAATAACGCTTTATCGGCCAAAGGGCTGCCAAAATTGTAACAAAACCGGCTTCAGAGGCAGGCTTGCAATCTACGAACTACTCATATCAGATGATGATCTCAAGAAACTCATTCAGGAAAAACGCCCAGTAGCAGAGATACGGGAACATGCCATGAATCAGGGCATGTTGACCCTTAAACAGGACGGCATAAAAAAAGTCTTAAAGGGAGATACGGATATGAAACGGATTCAGGCGGCCTGCATAAGATAAGATAAGGTAAGGTAAACGTTCACAGGTTACGTTTATGCAGTACGGAATTGTTTTAAAAGATGAACGTCGAACATCGAACATCGAACGTCCAACGTCGAATGAAAAACAAACACCAAATAAGAAACAAAAGTTCAGGAATATTTGGTTGCTGTTTTTCCGACCTCCGACTTCCGGCTTCTGACCTCTGTTTCTTCATCTTTTCCCATTCAACATTCGATGTTGGACGTTCGATGTTCGATGTTTAGTTTTTTAGTAGTTCATTTTTCCCCCGGCCCTAAAGGGCATCTGGCCAAAGGACTGTATAAAGGTCCACGGGGAGTCAGTTGGCTTTTGTATACTATTACTTCTTTCACTATAAACGGCTCAATTGCGATTTTATCCTTTAAAAATACCTCAAGAAGCCGTGAAAGCTTACGGTGAGAACGGACTCGTCCTACTGTCAGGTGAGGCGTAAAGGCACGGTCTTCCCGTGGGAAGCCCTTTTCCTCCAGGGCTGTTTCAATGCTGTTTTGCAGTTTGCACAGAAGATCTGTTTCACCTCCGATTCCGATCCACAGTATTCGGGGCCGTCTAAGGTTCGGGAAGATGCCGGTATCATTTACAAACAAAGAAAAACCCCTGTGAAGGCAACAGACCTCTTTGCAGGCAACTATCACGCGCTCTTTACTTGATTCCTGAATTTCACCCAGAAATTTGAGTGTCAGGTGTATATTGGACGGATAAATCCACCTCACATCCGCCTTGGCGGATTTCCACCGGCCCTGATGTTTTTCAAGTATCTTACGCTGTGTGCTAGGCAGATCTATCGCCAGGAAAGTACGTACCATAAGTAAGGGTTCAGGGTTCAGGGGTTATATTGAAAGATGAACGTCGAACATCGAACATCGAACGTCCAACGTCGAATGAAAAACAAATACCAAATAAGAAACAAAGGTTCAGGAATATTTGGTTGCTGTTTTT
>JAYEMY010000150.1:0-3282 GCA_034718455.1 Thermodesulfobacteriota bacterium | reverse complement strand
ATGCTACCCAAAAGCTCCTTCAAATAGTCATCAGAGCTTTTATCAATCCAGTGGAGATCCTCAATGGCTATAACCAGAGGCCTTATTTCGGAACCCCTGAGAGTGATTTGTTTTACTGCTTCCATGATCCGGTCTTTCCTAGCCTCTGGACTCATGGGGATCTTGTCTATACCACTGTCTTTGACCGATAATACCTCCAGAAGGGATGGGAGCGTAGAGGCTTCATCAGCCCCTAATACTCTCAGTTGTTTTTTAACCTTTTTCTTGATTTCGGAATCTCCATCACCATCACGGATATCGAAGTTTGCCTTTAGGATGTCTATGACCGGATGATATGCCACACCACGGCTGTAAGAGAGACATTTGCCTTCCAGAAAGGTCACATCCTCGTTCGCAACGGCCTTTCTGAACTCGTATAAGAGACGGGATTTCCCCACACCTGCCTCCGCCATTATAGAAAAAGCCTGGCCACGGCCTTGTTTTGCTCTCTCGAAACCATCCAGTAAAAGTTCAAGCTCCCTCTGCCTTCCGACAAAAGAGGTAAGGCCCCGCTCGGCACTGACATCAAACCGTGTCCTCCTGGTGCTGGGTGCGATCACCCGGTAGACATTGACCGGCTCTTCCTTTCCCTTGACCTCCTTTTCCCCCAGGGCCTCAAAACGAAAGAGTCCCTCAGTAAGTCTGAAGGTCTCATCAGAGACATACGTTGTTCCGGGATTTGCCAGTCCCTCCATCCTGGAGGCCAGGTTAACTGTGTCTCCAACTGCCTTGAACTCAACCCTCAGGTTGTTGCCCAATGTTCCTACAACCACGGGTCCTGTGTGGATGCCTATCCGCATTTTTGGAGGCTGTATGTCTGGCCTTTCTTGTCTTATTTCGTCGCTGAACCTCGCCATCTCCCGGTGGATGGAATAGGCAGATCGGATGGCCCGCTGCGGTGCATCCTCCAATGCGATGGGGGCACCAAAAAGGGCCATAATGCCATCACCGGTCATTTCGTTAACCGTGCCCTCGTAATTGTGGACCTTATGGATGAGGATCTCGTAAACTTGGTCCATGATGTCGTAAGCCTCTTCAGGGCCGAGCCTCTCGACCATGGGGGTAAATCCCTCTAGCGTGAGTTTATCACGACTTAGGGCATAATTCCACATAATCTCTTTATTTTTCACCAGTTAACAGGATCTGAAGTGTATACACCAACACCCTTGAATTTTGGCCGGTTATTGTGGAAATCCTTAATCGATAACGATTCCATAATTGCATCTTCCTCGTCTGACATTTCTTCCAACTTATAGGTGGCCTTAACTCTTCCCCTTGTTTTTGATTCTTCCAGTATAGTGCCAAGGCGTATGTTGTTTAACATATCTAAGAGGGTGTCCAAAGTTCCTCTAAATCGTGTTCCTAATTTTGCCTGTCGCCACACGATTGCAGACAATTGATAGCCAAGCACACAGCCGAAATAATGAACAATTATCTTCTGATCTGTCCAATGGAATTGGGGTTTCAGTGCAAGATGATATGGATTCTTCAGATTTTTGAAAGTATGCTCAACGAAAGATTGGCCATAGTACGCTTTAACAATATCAACAGTGCCCCAATGATGGCGATCAGTCATAATAATTCTAAATCCCAGTTTGTCCTCTATTTCATTGAGTCTTTTTTGATTGATTGAGAACTGTAATTGGAACTTTCCCTCTGATATTTCATTGAGTGACCAGTCAATAAGGTTATTCAGAAATTGTCCCTTGAGTAAATTGCTTATCTTTTCTTCGAGTTCCCTTTTATTCCTCTTTTTTGTCCTTGGATTAGAGAGCGATTCCTGCAACTTTCTGAGCTGTTTTTGCTTTTTTTCCAGGGACTGATAAATTCCCCTTATTTGCCCGGCCTTTAATTTCTCAGAGATGAAAACAACCACGGTTTTTTCCTCTTGCCAAATTTCTCGTTTATCCCTGTACACCTGGATAACGTTACCACCGACATCAAGTTCCTCAAAATTATCAATCGCGTCATCGATTAGTTTTTTGTGATTATAGGGAGTAAGTGCACCAACATAATGCAACTGCAAGTCTCTCACAATGGTCATGTTCTTCTTGGAATTGTTCCCACGATCAAAAATGAGTGTGTGTTTTTCAACATCCAGGCCTAACTCTTTCAGCCTATTTTTAATCTCTTTGATAACTATCCTAAAAACCTTTGTGTCATTCATATTGCCCTGATAGGTAAGGTGAAACAAGGGTATCATGTCTTCACGTGTAACTACCATGGCCAATCCAACCTGTCTCAGATCATATCGCTTTTGCTTATTTTTTCCTCGCTGCGCAATGGTGCATCGCAAATTCGTTGTGTCAATGTAGGTAAAGAAATTGGTGGTATCAAAGAAAAGAGTATCGCTTTCCAGGCCATATATCTTGATAATCCTTTCCAATAATTCTTTCTCAATCTTAGGGATTGCTTCTATGGGGAGTGCATCCATCAAATCCCAAAAGTGTTGACTGTCTATTTTGCTTAAGCTGCATCTAAGCAAGTATGCCAAGGTGGTTGTTTTTGCCCAATTAGACCAGCCCCTTTTGCTGGTAGGCATGCACACCCTACCTATGGCGGCCAACAACAGACTCATTCCAACTGTAAGATTATTCCTGATTGGTTTCTCGGCCATATACGGTCTTGGTGACTTGACATATTGATTGATTAAAGGACAGATGTCCAATTTATGAGCGACATCCAGCAATGCCGCAATTGCGCCATGGGAGTACGATTTGAGGCGCATTCCCCCGGTAAGTCCTTGCAGCCGTTTCAATAAATCATCAGGTCTGCCAAGATATTCTAAAACAATCGGCCTTGGCTTGCCATTAACTCGTCTTGATTCGACAATGTACCAATATTTATGGCCTCTGGATTTCTTTGATTGAATAGTAGCCATTAATCCGCTTTCCTCGTTCAGTGTATACATATTATCATTAATGGCCAAATAGCATATTGTCAAAGCTCTTGTCAAGCATAAAATATATATTAATCAGTGTATACACTAAATTTGTGGATAAAAAAAGCCGGAACCCCTGAAAAAACAACGGGTTCCGGCTTTAATCCTCTTGAAAAAATCTGGTTTTATAGTAAACTCACGCTAGGGATTTGTCAGGCTCCTCAGAATTAAGATTTTTCACAGGTTCAGTGGAAAAATAAAGTTTAAAAACAGCCTGTATGGTGATGAGACACATTGTAAATACTGCTATAAGAGCTATTGTCCATTCCATATCAGTAGGATATTTGTCTATTATTGGTTTT
>JAYEMY010000149.1:0-3314 GCA_034718455.1 Thermodesulfobacteriota bacterium | reverse complement strand
GAGATTTTTATGAAATGTTCCTGGATGATGCCAAAATAGCCTCCCGGATTTTGGAAATCACACTTACATCCAGAAACAAACACAAAGAAGAAAAAATTCCAATGTGTGGCGTCCCGGTACATGCGGCCGAGAACTATCTGACCAGGCTTGTGCAGTCCGGGCACCGGGTGGCAATATGTGAGCAGGTGGAAGACCCGAAAAAGGCCAAAGGGTTAGTCAAAAGAGAAGTGATTCGGGTGATGACTCCAGGACTCATCACTACTGAAGGGAGCATAGGAGCCAAAACCAACAACTTCCTGATTTCTATAAATCCCGGAAGCGCCAAAGACCCGTGGGGACTTTCGTGTCTTGACATCTCAACAGGAGAATTCAGGGTGACCGAACTTTCCAGAGAGGAAGAGGCGTTTACAGAACTCTTCTGTCTGGAGCCTGCTGAGGTCCTCTTGCCGGAGAGCCGGCAGGAGGGACAACTTGTTGCTCGGATGAAACAGGCCATCCCAGGGACCTTTCTGAGCTTCAGGCCGGACGTATGGTGGCAGTATGACAGGGCTGAAGCAGACCTTCAGGAGCATTTCAGAATCCTTTCCCTGGATGGCTTCGGACTGGCGGGGCTTAGTTCCGGCATCGGGGCGGCAGGTGCGCTTCTATCCTATGCTTCTGAGACCCAAAAGGGCGAAGCATCCCATATAAACCATCTAAAACCTTATCGCCTGAGCGATCACCTCATCATAGATGAGGCCACAAAACGAAATTTGGAGCTGCTGTCAAATTCTTTGGACCGTGGCCGCCGAGGTACTCTGCTGGACGTTCTGGACCTTACTGTAACTCCAATGGGAGGGCGTCTTCTCAAAAAATGGATTCTCTATCCCTCAAGAGATATTGCTGAAATACAGGGCAGGCTATCTGCCGTGGAAATCCTTAAAGAAAGTCCTTCGGTTCGAGAAAATTTAAGAAAAGAGATGCGCCGGGTTTATGACATTGAGCGACTCGTGGCCAGGACAGTTCTTGGCACTGCAAATGGGAGAGACCTCCTGGCCCTCAAACAATCCATTACTCGCATACCATGGATAAAAAATGCCCTTGAGAGTCTTTTACAAAACCCCTCTTTAAAAAAAGACGAAAAAGGGGATTTGACTGAAATTCACATGGCCCTGGATCCCTTGCAGGACATAGCAGATATCATAAACCGTTCCATAAGAGATGACTGCCCTGTGCTTCTCAGAGAGGGCAGGCTAATCAAGGAAGGTTTCAACAAAGAACTTGATGGACTTATTCATATCCAGAGGGATGGCAGGTCTTTTATAGCCGGGGTGGAAGCCAAAGAACGGGAGAGGACCGGCATCCCGTCTCTCAAGGTAGGATTTAACAAGGTCTTTGGTTATTACCTTGAGATTTCAAAGGCCCGGGCCGCCACTGTCCCTGATGATTACATCAGGAAGCAGACCCTTGTGGCGGCAGAACGCTATATTACTCCGGAACTAAAGGAAATAGAATCGAAGATTCTCACTGCCCAGGACCGGAGGCTGACCCTTGAATTCGATCTATTCCTGGAGATACGGCTTCAAGTAGCTGAAGCAGGAACCCGCCTACAGAAGACTGCTGCCGCACTGGCAAAGATAGACTGCCTGTCTTCCCTTGCAGGGGCGGCTGAACATTATAACTACGTGAGACCCAAGCTGGATCATGAAATGGGAATTTGCATTCGCCAAGGCAGACATCCGGTTATAGAACATACCCTGAAGGAAGGTTTTGTTCCAAACGACATAGAACTGAACCACAGCAATTCCCAGCTCCTGATTATAACCGGGCCGAACATGGCTGGTAAATCCACGGTCCTCAGACAGACCGCCCTTATTGTCCTTATGGCTCAGATGGGAAGCTTTGTCCCGGCGGAGGAGGCACAGATAGGTGTGGTGGACCGGATATTCACACGGGTAGGTGCTACAGATTACTTGACCCGTGGCCAGAGTACATTCATGGTGGAGATGAATGAGACAGCAAATATCCTGCATAACGCCACGAGCCAAAGCCTTGTAATCCTGGACGAAATAGGCAGGGGGACAAGCACCTACGATGGCCTTGCCATTGCATGGGCAGTGGCGGAAAATTTATTGTACAAAGACAAAAAAGGAGTAAAAACTCTCTTTGCCACTCATTATCATGAACTGACAGACCTGGCAGAAAAACACGACAGGGTGCGCAACATGCATATAGCTGTTAAAGAGTGGGAGGATCAGATAGTCTTTTTGCGACGGCTGGTGGATGGGTTCACCAGTCGCAGTTACGGAATCCAGGTTGCCGCCCTGGCCGGTGTGCCTGAGTCAGTAATCAAAAAGGCCAAGGAGATACTGAAAAGTATTGAAAACAAGACATCTAAGGACAAAAAGGAAATTCCTGCCGGTCCTGTACGGAAAAAGAGGCCTAAGCAGCAGCATCCGGCCCAGATGCCACTGCCACTTGTAATTGATCAGGGGGCTGAACTCAGAGAAAAAATACTCTCCTCCGATATTAATAATATGACACCTCTTGAAGCCATTAACTACTTAACAGAACTCAAATCCATGGCAGAAAGAAACAAAAAGACAACATGAAACCGCAGATAAACACACAAGAGTGCGGATTCTTAAAACCATGAGCCTGTTATTATCTAAGCATATCTGCGTCCGGCTGCGGTTTTTTCTATCCCTGTTTATTATTGTTTTCCTATCAGGGACATTTTTGCTGATTGCCCCGGACTCTGCCCACGCAAAGCCCGGCAGAGCTGAATACACCTATCGTCAGGCCAAATCCGAATACGATCGCCTTGCTGGGAATTCCAGGCTCCGCACTCACAGAACAGAATGGATCCGTGTAATCAGGAAGTTCAGGAAAGTCTATCTTACCTATCCCAATGACAAGAAGGTTGCCCCCAAGGCCCTCTTCATGATGGCCCGTTGCTACAGTGAATTATATGGATATTCAGGAGCCGGGAAGGACATCAGGGAGGCCATTGAGCGATATCAGGTCCTGGTAGAGAGATTCCCACAAAACCGTTTGGCGGATGACGCCCTCTACGCTCTTGGCGAGCTTTACAAGCGTACTGGAAATACCGAAAAGGCCCGAGATGCCTGGGAAAAAATAGTTAAGGACTACCCTAAAAGAGACAAGGCCCGGATTGCCAAAAACAAGCTAACAACCTTAGGTCCTAAGCAACGGCAAAAAACAAAATCTTTAAAGCAGACGACATATTATGAGAAGGAAAAAGGACCTGCCGGTTTGTCCAGCCCGAGGATTGCTCCAGGTGCAAAATCCGCCGTTGTGCGGGATGTGAGGCA
>JAYEMY010000148.1:0-3321 GCA_034718455.1 Thermodesulfobacteriota bacterium | reverse complement strand
GCCATGAAACCAACAGATATCCTACCTCTGATAAGAAGACCAAGCCGTTATCTTGGCAATGAAATTAATGCCTGCCATAAGGACTGGAGCGAAGCAAGTCTCAGAATCGCTCTCATCTTTCCTGATCTCTATGAAATTGGGATGTCTCATCTTGGGCTTCATATCCTGTATCACATAATTAACGAAATACCTTGGGCATTGGCAGACAGGGCGTATTGCCCTGATATTGATCTTGAAAAACTTCTGAGATCTGAAAAAGTGCCTTTATGGGGTCTTGAAAGCCAACGTCCATTAAGCGACTTTGATGCCCTGGCCATAACCCTCCCATACGAACTCTGCTATACCAATATCCTGACTATCCTGGACCTGGCAAATATCCCTATCCAAGCAGAGAAAAGAAGCGACCCGAAGTGGCCCATAATCCTTGGAGGAGGAAGTTGCTCGGTTAATCCTGAACCCGTTGCTGATTTGTTTGATGCCATCCTGGTAGGAGACGGAGAGGATGCCCTGCCTGAAATCGCAGGTCTTATAAAGGATTGGCGAGAAACAGAGAACGACAAAAACGAGATTCTCGTCGCTCTTTCCCGTATAGACGGCGTCTATGTACCGGGATTTTACAGACCAAAATATCAAGCGGACGGCTCTTTTGCCGCCCTTGAGCCCGGAAGGCCCGAAGCTGGTCTTGTAAAGCGCAGGATAGTATCTGATCTTGACAAGGCCTCTTTCCCCTCTCGCCCTCTTGTACCGTATACTCAGATAGTCCATGATCGTATGGGAATCGAGATAGCAAGGGGCTGTACCCGTGGTTGCAGGTTTTGTCAGGCAGGCATTACCTATAGACCCGTACGTGAACGCTCACCTCAAAAAATCCTTTCCCTGCTGGAACAGGCCCTGGCTACATCCGGCTGGGAGGAGCTCTCGCTGCTTTCCCTGAGTACGGGTGATTACAGATGTCTTTTGCCCCTGTTAAGCACCTTAATGGATCGCTATATGCCGGAGAATGTTGCGGTCTCTCTCCCTTCTCTCCGAGTAGGGACCCTTAATCCGGAAATTATGGAACAGATACAAAGGGTGAGGAAAACCGGATTTACCCTGGCTCCTGAGGCAGGAAGCGAGAGACTGCGAAGAGTAATAAACAAGGGAATTACAGAGCATGATCTCATTGATACTGCTGCCCAGGCCTATAATCTTGGATGGAGCAACATAAAACTCTATTTCATGACAGGCCTGCCGACAGAGACCATGGCCGATGTTCTGGAAATCGCCGAACTCGCAAAGAGGGTCCTTGCAAGTAGCAGGAAAAGGGGCAAAAAGGTTACTGTCAGTGTAGGCACCTTTGTGCCAAAACCCCATACCCCCTTTCAGTGGGAACGCCAACTAAATGTCCGGGAATCCAAAGACCGCCTTGAACTGCTGAAATCCAACCTGAAGGGCCGGGGCCTTTATTATAAATGGCATGACCCGCTTCAGAGCTTTCTGGAAGGTGTTTTCTCCAGGGGGGACCGCAGGCTTACAGGAGTCCTTTACAGGGCATGGAAACTGGGGGCACGTCTTGATGCCTGGAATGACTATCTCATGCCGGACTTGTATAAAAATGCAGCCCTTGAAGAGAATGTCGAGCTTGAAAAATATATAGAAGCAATTGATACAAAAGCACCTCTTCCCTGGGGGCACATTTTAACCGGTGTGAGCAATGAGTATTTACTGGAAGAAAGAGAGAAGGCCAGAAAAGAAATTTACACACCGGACTGCCGACATGGTGAATGCCAGAGCTGCGAAGTATGCGATTTCAAGCATATCCGTCCCGTAGTCTACGAGAAGGAAAAAGTTCACATCTCATCCCTCACCCAACCATCCAATCACCAAATCACCAAATCACCAAATCACCAAATAACTTACCACCTGGCCTTCAGCAAGCTGGGAAAGGCACGATTTCTGGGACATCTCGAACTGGTCCATGCTTTTCATCGGGCAGCAAGGAGGGCGCATATCCCGGTTGCTTATTCTCAGGGCTTTCATCCCAAACCCCGTTTTTCTTTTGGACAGCCCATACCCCTGGGCACTGAGAGCCTGGCAGAACAATTTGCCGTTACGCTGACAGAGTATATGAAACCGGACCGTCTGAAAAATTTACTGAGTAAAGAGATGCCTCAAGGAATCACTATAAGCTCAGCAAAACTCTCAGGCCCGAAGACTTCTTTCGGAATTCCGGAAATAATAAAATATCTGATATTTGTCTCTGGTGTTACAGAATCTCAGGCAAAAGGCTCAATTGAAAAGCTGAATTCAACCCCCAAGTGGCCTGTGAGCAGGATACGTAAAAAAAAGCGTATTACAACAGATCTTAAGCAGGTAGTTGAGTCTCTTCAATCAATAACAAAAAAGGACATGGAAAACAGGCACATAACATCCTGCCCCTGGCCTGAGGATGTCAAAGATGAGGAAACCACGTATTTTTACCTGACGCTCAGGTCCATTGCCCGTTTCAACCTCAAGCCGGCCGAGGTAATAGGGTCGATCATGGGGCTTTCCGATGAAATGATGAAGATGTTGCGAATCCTGAAACTGGATCCTGCGACAAAAGATCAGACTCATAATTGACCGGCGCGCACTACTGCAGATTCCGGCCTAAACCTGCCACCCATTCCGGCGGAAAGTTTACCACTTTTCAGGTCATTTCCGGAATGCCCAAAATAATTAGCAATCATCCTTTTCATGAACCCAAATTTGCCTCTATTGACACAATCCCGGAGGAAAAGAGTGATATTCATAAGGAAACTTCCTATGGCCAAGCGTTTCAAGTGTGAGCTTATTTCCTGGGCCAGGATCTATGAATTGACCTGGCGCCTCAGCCTCAGAATTCTTAAAGCTGCCTTTCGGCCCGACCTTGTTGTGGCCATCGGCCGGGGAGGATACGTTCCCTCCCGCATTGTGTGCGATTTTCTGGAAATTAGTGACCTCACCGCTATAAAAATCGAGCACTGGGGCATGGGAGCGCAAATGCAGGATGCTGCGCTTCTCCGTTTCCCATTGAATATAGATGTCTCCGGTCAGAAGATCCTGGTTGTGGATGATGTCACTGACACCGGTGATACACTCCAAACCGCCTCAACCTATCTCCTCCAGCAACACCCGACTGAAGTTCGAACAGCCGTGATCCAGCACAAGACCAGCTCCCGTTTTATACCGGATTATTACGGCCAGAAGATAGTCAAGTGGCGTTGGATTATCTATCCCTGGGCCGTGGTGGAGGACCTCACAGGATTTCTCAGGCAGATGGATCCGGCACCTCACTCCTTTGATGAAGCGGCCAAGCGTCTG
>JAYEMY010000147.1:0-3349 GCA_034718455.1 Thermodesulfobacteriota bacterium | reverse complement strand
TTCTTTCAGTATGGTGTCAATGGACCGGCCTTTGCCCAGATTCAGGCCAACCTGGCGATTTCGGCTAAGGTCTCCGGTACAGGTAAGCACAAGGTCTCCAAGACCGGCAAGCCCTGCAAAGGTCAGAGGATTTGCACCCAACCTCATGCCCAGGCGCGACATCTCTGCAAGTCCCCTGGTAATCAGGGCCGCTCTTGTATTGGTCCCAAATCCCATACCGTCTGATATGCCGGAGGCGATAGCAATGACATTTTTTAAAGCCCCGCCCAGTTGAACACCCATAAGATCCAAGCTGCTATAAACCCTGAAGGTCTCGGTAGTAAAAAGGTCCTGGAGACCGGTACACAGTTTATGTTCTGAAGCTGCTATTGTGACAGCAGTCGGGATGGAAGATGCTACCTCTTGAGCAAAACTTGGGCCGGAAAGGGCAGCTAACCTACCGGATAGCCTTGAGGGAAGCACTTCCTCCATAATCTCCGTCATGGTGAGCAATGTCTTGTTTTCTATCCCCTTGCTGGCAGAGACTAGGGCATAAGGAAGATTTGGTGATTTGGTGATTTGGTGATTTGGTGATTGTGAAAGATCGTCAAGGGCCATCGCGACCTGTTTAGCGACTTCTCTGAAACCATGTGATGGCACTACAAAAAGAATGACTTTTTTATCTGTGACAGCTTTTGAAATATCTGAAGTGATTTCCAGCGCTGCGGGCAATTCGATGCCTGGGAGATATGATTTGTTTTCCCTGGTTTTGCGGATTTGTTTTGCAAGCCCATGATTTCTGGCCCAAAGTACTGTTTTAATTCCTTTGTTGGCCAGAAGTACGGCAAGAGCAGTTCCCCAGCTCCCGGCCCCTAATACTCCTACTTGTCTCATTCCTCGTCCTGTTCAGCCAGTTTTGCCACTGCTGCCAGGTGGTCTCCTTTCTGAATACGTATCAGGCGTACGCCCTGGGTAGATCGACCGATTGTGCGTACGTCCTGAACGCCTATCCGGATGATATTCCCGCCGGCACCAATCAGCATGACCTCGTCATGGCCGTTTACAAGTATTACGCCTACTACATGGCCTACCTTTTCTGTGGTCTTGATATTGATTACGCCTCTTCCACCCCTTGACTGCACACGGTATTCGCTTACCTGCGTCCGTTTTCCGTAGCCGTTCTCAGTGACCGTAAACAGTGTATTCTGGGTTTCTGAGATTACCACCATTGCGACTACGCAGTCTCCTTTCGCGAGTTTAATGCCTCGCACACCTGCCGCAGTACGACCCATGGGTCTGACGTTGCCTTCAGGAAACCGAATACTGTGTCCATGCCTGGTGCCAAGAAATATATCAGCCTGACCATCAGTAACGGCGGCTGCTATGATTTCGTCACCCTCGTGTACTGTGGCCGCAATTATACCTGTCGGCCTAGGCCTTGAAAAGGCTTCAAGAGAGGTCTTTTTGACCACTCCATTACTTGTTGCCATAATCACAAAACGATCCGCTTCAAAGGTACGTACCGGCACTACAGCGGCAATATGCTCATTGGCCTCCCTGTCAATCGGCAAAAGATTTACCAGGGCTTTGCCACGGCTTATCCTGGATGCCTGCGGAATCTCATAGACTTTCAGCCAGTAAAGCCTTCCCAAATTGCTGAAGCAGAGGAAATAGTCATGAGTGGAGGCCACAAATAGATCCACAACAAAATCTTCCTGTTTTTTGGATAGCCCGGTGATACCCTTTCCGCCGCGTCTCTGGCTGTGATACAGGCTCAGAGGGTTACGTTTGATATAGCCACCGTGCGATAATGTTACCACCATATCCTCTTCAACTATCAGGTCTTCAATATTGATCTCTTCAGGGTCCCCTATTAACTCTGTGCGCCGGGGAATTGCGTATTCATCCTTAATAAGCCTGAGTTCTTTTTCAATAATTTCAAGGACCAGGGCATCACTTGCCAGGATTTCTTTATAGCTTTTGATGTTGTCCAGGAGTTGCTGATAATCTTCCAGGATTTTTTTCCGCTCAAGGCCGGTCAGGCGCTGAAGTTTCATGTCGAGAATTGCCTGGGCCTGAATGGTCGAGAGTCCGAAATGCTCAATAAGTCCTGATTTGGCTTCTGCAGGGGTACTCGATCCCCGAATCATGGCAACCACCTCGTCCAGGTTGTCAAGCGCGATCTTGAGGCCCTCGAGTATATGAGCGCGAGCTTCGGCCTTCTTAAGATCATATGTGGTGCGCCTGATGATTACGACTTTTCTGTGCTGTAGGAAGTGGGCCATGGCCTCTTTGAGGTTTAGGAGTTCCGGTTTGCCATTGACTATGGCGAGAAGGATTATCCCAAAAGAACTCCCCATGGCCGTGTGTTTATAGAGGTGGTTGAGGACAACCTGGGCGTTCCCCTCTTTCTTAAGCTCTACTACGATCCTCATTCCATCCCGGTCGGATTCATCCCGCACAACATGGATCCCTTCAATTTTTTTATCACGGACAAGTTGGGCGATTTTTTCCACCAGCTTTGCTTTGTTAACCTGGTATGGGATCTGGTTAATAACTATATGTTCCCGCTTGCCCTTGGCTTGCTGTTCCACTACAGCCCTGGCCCGCATTTTGATGATTCCGCGTCCTGACTCATAGGCTGACTTGATGCCGCCTTTTCCACAAATAAAGCCGGCGGTTGGAAAGTCCGGACCTGGAATATATTCCATAATATCGGCCACGGTCATGTTCGGATTCCGAACAAGGGTGATTAGCGCATCCACTACCTCTCCGAGATTGTGAGGAGGAATGTTGGTGGCCATCCCTACGGCTATACCGGATGAACCATTGATTAATAAATTCGGTACCTTGGATGGAAGCACCAAGGGTTCTTCAAGGGAGTTGTCGTAATTAGCGACAAAATCTACAGTCTCCTTATCGATATCCGCCATGAGTTCATGGGCTAGTTTGGTTTGACGGATTTCGGTGTAACGCATGGCCGCAGGGGAATCTCCATCAACCGATCCAAAATTTCCTTGACCGTCAATAAGGGGATAGCCCATGGAAAAGTCCTGGGCCATTCGAACTATTGTGTCGTAAACCGCAGAGTCTCCGTGGGGGTGATACTTACCTATAACATCGCCCACAATGCGAGCTGACTTTTTATACGGTTTATTATAGTCGTTTCTCAGGTCCTGCATTGCAAAGAGGATGCGTCTGTGTACCGGCTTGAGTCCATCCCGGACGTCGGGCAGGGCCCTTCCGATTATCACGCTCATGGCATAATCGAGATAGGACTTCTTGAGCTCTTCGGCAATACCACACGACTTAGTGGTTCCAAACAATTCTATCTGTTCCTGCATTTTCGCAGACTCCTGATTTGTAATCA
>JAYEMY010000146.1:0-12986 GCA_034718455.1 Thermodesulfobacteriota bacterium | reverse complement strand
TCAGATAAGGACGCCAAAGAAAAAATATTTCTCTTAAATCAGCATGGTAGCATAATCTATCGAGAATAGAATTTACTGCCTTTCGGCTGATTGGAATTTTAGGATTATTTCTTTTTAATACATCCTCTTAGAGTCGCTATCCTTGGCGCACCCTAATAGACAGGGCATGGGCCGTAAGGCCTTCGATTTCCGCAAGACGGATTACGTCATCAGCATCTTTTTGGAAGGCCTCCTGGGAATAGGAAATCACACTCGAATGCTTAAGGAAGGTCTCCACACCAAGGGCTGAAGAAAACCGTGCCGTACCCATGGTGGGGAGTACGTGGTTAGGCCCAGCAATATAGTCTCCTATGGGCTCCGGTGTAGTGTTACCCATGAATATTGCCCCTGCGTGACGGATTTTAGGGAGCAGTCCCCATGGATCTGATACCAACAATTCCAAATGCTCCGGTCCGATTTTGTTTGCTATCTCAGTAGCTGTCTCAAGGTCATCAACTTTCAGTAACAGGCCGTTTGTCTTCAGGGACTCGGTTGCAGTCTCCTGCCTTTCCAGCTTTTCAAGTTGGCGTTTCAACTCCGCGGGAACCTCTTCAGCAAGCCTTGTCGATGTAGTAATCAACATGGCAGTTGCCATAGGGTCATGCTCTGCCTGAGAAAGGAGGTCAGCAGCCACGAACTCCGACGGTACGCCTTCATCCGCTATGATTAGCACCTCACTTGGTCCTGCCACCATATCGATCCCGACAATACCTGCTATCATCTTTTTGGCCAGGGTCACATAGACGTTACCCGGTCCCACTACTACGTCTACAGGGTCCACTGTCTCTGTTCCAAAGGCCAGGGCACCGATGGCCCAGGCGCTTCCCATCTTGTAGATTTCACTTACTCCCACTTCTGAAACTGCTACCAGCAGGTGAGGGTTAACGGCCCCATGCTTATCGGGCGGCGTGGTGATCACAATCCGTTTGACTCCCGCAATTTTGGCAGGGATTGCGTTCATAAGGACCGAAGAGACTAGCGGAGTTTCACCCCCCTTGCCTCCGGGGACATACAGTCCGGCGGCATCTACAGGCCGTATCATTTGTCCCAGTATGGCTCCATCTTCCCTTGTCATTATCCAGGATTTTGGCTTCTGATGCATATGGAATTCTTCAATATTGGAGATGGCTTTCTTGATGCTTGACAGGAAATCGTTGTCTACCTTTGAATAGGCGTCTTTTAACTCCTGTTGGGATACCGCCATGTCTTTGATTTCAAAATCAGGGGCGTCATACTGTCTTGTGTATTGGACTACAGCCTGATCTCCTTTACTTCTTACCTGTTCAAGTATCTCCTTTACCCTGGTCTCATGCTGTGAGGAAATCTCAAATTGGCGGTTAATCAAGGATTCAACCCTGTTTTTTCCCTCAGCAGTATTATAGTAAACAGGTTTCAGCATTTTTTCAGTCTTCCTTATGCTTTAGTTCAAAATGAGTATGTTATTCTGTCCTAAGTTGAGCGATTAGCTGTTAGCCATTAGCGTTTAGCTTTGAAAAATCAGAGCATTACGTTAATTAAGAATAACACTCAATGGGGAAAAGTTTGTAATAGTAAAACATCCTGCTTGTCAGGGCAGCTAGACCGATAATCATTAAACTAATAGCTAACCGCTAAAGGCTGATCGCTCAATTTAGGTCTGTGTAATCTGCGAAATCTGTGAATTAAAAAAGCCCCAGGGCCGGGTTTTCCCCGGCCCCGAGCCATTTAGTACCTTTGATAGTTCTAATCGATACGTATGGCTACATAACGGCTGAACTCGCCGTCCCGAATCCTGAAAAGGACACTCTTAGTCTGTTTTGATTGTGCCAGGGCTTTTATAAATTCATCCATATTGTGAACCCGCTTGCGGTTCACCTCTTCTATCAAGTGTCCCGGGCGGATACCTGCACGGGCTGCCGAGCTTCCCTGCTCCACCTCTGCCACCAAAACACCCTGGGACTCACGGTATCCGAATTGTTTTGCCAGCTCTGCGGTCATGTCCTGCACGACAAGGCCGAGTTTACCCAGGATCTTGTGCTGAGCCGTTCCCATGGTCTTGCCAACAGGCTGTTCACCAATAGTGACCTTGAGAATCTTGTGTTTATTTTCTCTCAAAACATCCATCTTTACCTTAGTTCCTGGCGCGGTCAGGGCTATCTTGTTTCTGAGTTCCCCCAGATCGTCAACCTTTTTGCCGTTCAGACGGAGTATGATATCACCTTGCTTCAGGCCTGCTTTTTCTGCAGGAGAGCCTTCCGAGACCTCGGCTACCAGCACACCCTCAGTCTTTTTCAGGCCGAAGGACTTGGCGAGTTCCTCGTCTATATCCTGTATAACTACTCCGAGCCATCCCCTGGTGACTTTGCCTTTTTCAAGAAGTTGATCCACAATGGACTTTGCCATATTTATCGGTATGGCAAAACCTATACCCATATAACCGCCACTTCTGGAAAATATGGCAGTGTTCATACCAACGGCCTCTCCGTGGATGTTAACAAGTGGTCCGCCTGAATTCCCCGGGTTTATAGCAGCATCCGTCTGTATAAAGTCTTCATAGTCGTTGATACCTATGTGGCTTCTGCCCTTAGCGCTGACCACGCCTACAGTGACTGTCTGGCTGAGACCAAAGGGATTACCTATGGCTATGACCCACTCTCCCACATCAAGCTTGTCCGAGTCGCCCAGGCGGAGTACCGGCAGATCTGTCGCATCTATCTTTATTACTGCCACATCGGATTGTGGATCAGTCCCTATCACCTTGGCTTTAAACTCCCTGCCGTCAGCCAGCTTTACCTTGATGAGGTCAGCATCTCCCACAACATGGTTATTGATGAGAATATAACCGTCTTTGTTGATAATAAAGCCTGAGCCCTGTCCTCTCTGTTGGAATTTCTTGGGCATTCTCTGTCTTTGCCGAAAGTGGGGACCAAAAAAACGTTCAAAAAACGGGTCATTAAAAAAGTCGGATGGGTCCTGAGACTGAAAGGGTGATGTCACGCCACCTCTTTCCACTGTCTTTTCAACCTGGACAAAAACTACCGCCGGCATGGCCTTCTTAACTACAGCGACAAAGGCCTTGGCTGTCTTGTCTAACAAGGCAATGTTCTGGTCATCGATATTTGATGCAAAACTGTTTGCAGCACAACCCAACATCAGCAGTATTGTTACCAACATTCTGATAAGGTTGAACTGTGTAAATGTTTTCAGATTGCTCTTCGTGTGCATTTTATCTTTCTCCTTACTGATTTTATATCTAAATTAAGCCATTAGCTGTTAGCTGTTAGTAACCTATTTGGAAAACAGCAGCAAATTAACCGCTAATCGCTAATACCTAAGTTTGTCATAATAAAATATCCTGCAATCATTAAGCTAATAGCTAACCGCTAAAGGCTAACCGCTTAATTTAAGTCTTTTTCTTCCACTCCTCCTGCAACTTCGCAGAACTCATCTTTGCTCATTATTTCTTGCACGAGCAGGCGCTCTGCTACCTTCTCAAGGGCATCCTGATGTTCTTTTAAAATTTTTTGAGCCCTGGCATCCTGTTCACTCAACAGTTGTCGTACCTGTTTGTCCACTTCTGAGGCAAGTTCAGGGCTCAAAGGTTCTGTGGTCTGTGGGATACCAGGCACCCTCAGAAAAGGACTGGTTTCCCTGGAAAGGGCCACGGGTCCAACCTTTTCGTCCATTCCGAAGCGGCATATCATGCTTCTGGCTATTTCAGTAGCCATTTCCAGGTCATTCTGTGCCCCGGAACTCACCTCTCCCATAATTATTTTCTCAGCGGAGCGCCCTCCAAGGGATACACAGATTTTGTCCAGGAGTTCACTCTTGGTCATAAGATACCGCTCTTCCTCAGGCAACTGAAGTGTATAACCAAGAGCCGCCTTGCCCCGTGGTATGATGGAGATCTTGGCGACCGGCGGGGCATCAGGGCAATGAAATGCCACAAGGGCATGGCCGGCCTCATGATAGGCAACGCGTTTGCGCTCTTTTTCCCCAAGTACCCGGCTTTTTCGTTCCGGGCCGGCAAACACCTTTTCAACTGCCTCTTCGACGTGGGTCTGGATGATTTGTTTTGCACCATGTCTTGCTGCAAGAAGGGCTGCCTCATTCATGATATTTGCGAGATCGGCTCCAGAGAACCCCGGTGTCCTGAGGGCAATGGTTTTAAGGTCTATGCCAGGAGCCAGGGGTTTGCCGCGGGAGTGGACCTTAAGTATCGCTTCCCTGCCCTTCATGTCAGGGGCATCGAGTATTATCTGGCGATCGAACCTGCCGGGACGCAGGAGGGCCGGATCAAGGACCTCCGGCCGGTTGGTTGCGGCAAGCAGGATTACGCCCAGATTGGGCTCAAAACCGTCCATCTCCACAAGGAGTTGGTTCAGGGTCTGTTCCCTTTCCTCATGGCCGCCCCCCATCATTCCGCCGCCACGGAATTTTCCTATGGCGTCAATCTCGTCAACAAAGATTATACAGGGCGTGTTCTCCTTGGCCTGGTTAAAGAGGTCTCTTACCCGTGCGGCCCCGACGCCTACAAACATTTCAATGAATTCAGAGCCGGATATACTGTAAAAGGGAACCTCCGCCTCGCCGGCCAAGGCCCTTGCAAGGAGGGTCTTGCCTGTCCCCGGCGGACCCAGGAGGAGCACCCCTTTTGGTATCTTGGCCCCCAATTCCTCGAATTTTTTGGGTTCTTTCAGAAATTCCACTACTTCTTTCAGCTCTTCTTTGGACTCATCGCATCCGGCTACATCGTCGAACCGTACGCCGGTATCTTTCTCCACGGCAACCTTCGCCTTTGATTTGCCGAACGAGAGGAGCCCTGCTCCGGGCCTTCCCATGCCCTTGATCAGCAAAAACCAGAGCCCGACCCAGAAAAGTATCGGCAGGATTGTACCCCAGAAGAGCTGATCAAGGATACTTTTCTGCACTCCTGAATAATCAACCCCTTTGGCATCCAGTTCTTCTACAAGCTTGGGGTCATCAACTCTTAAGGTACGAAAGAGCACCAGATCGCCTTTTTGGTCAGTCAGTTTCCTGAGCCGGCTAAAAAGTTCCTGCAGGGAAAGCTGTTTTTCCTTTGCCAGCGGGGCGTTATCTATGATCTTTTCCTGCTCCAGTCCCTGAAGCTTCGCCTGTAGTCTCTGAAAGCCGGCTTCACGACCTGTATAAAGTATCCCCCGGATTTCTTCCTGATCCATGCGGATTTCAAAAATTTTTCCTTGCCTTAACATCTGCTTAAACTGGGAATAGGAAACCTCTCTTGTCTGCATGTGAATCAACAGATTCGGCAGACTGAAGATAAGAATGAGCCCGACCATCCAATAGATAGCGGAAAATATCAGCCTGCGGCGTTTTTTATCCATAGAACTGTATGGTATCTAAAGTGATTGGTGCAAAGTTCAAAGGTTATAAGGTCAGAGATCACAAGAAATGATCCTTTATAGACTTAAGTACTTGAAACTACAAGCAAAAGATTTCTCATAATAAATTGTGCAATATAGAACTATAACTTATGGATTTTATAGATATTTATCTAAAATTCTGCACATTTCTTCTTGAGAAAACATAGCATTTCTTGTGATCTCTGAAGGTATTGATATACATCACTCTAAAGCACAATACCCATATTAACCTTTTCACCCATTGGGTGAAACATGCCTGCCGTCTCTATTGAGGCATCATCCTTTTGATATCAGATAGTTAAGGCTCTCCAACCTTGAACCGCTCAACCTAGATGGTAGGAACTGATTAGAGAGGTGTCAAGAAAGGATGAATTTCGAAAGGCTCATAAGCAAATATATTATTCAATAATCCAGGCATAGTTCAGGCGGCCACTTTTAGTCGCTGCCTGAACTACAGTGTCCTTTAGCCGCTCGCAAAACTCAAGCTAAAAATCGCGGCTTACAAAAGGCTCCCCTAATTTTCCGGAGGGGCCGTGCTTTCTTGTGATTTATCCTCGGGTTTATCCTCAGCGATGAGATCTTTGTTGACCTTTACCGGATATTTGACCTTTAGTTTTTCAATGAGCGCATCTTGTAACTGTTGCTGTTTTTCCTTTTGCAGGTTCTGTCTTATCTGGGCCTGGACCTCCGCCAGGGTTTTTGTGCTGGCTGCCTTTTTCTCTTGAACTTCGATAATATGGTATCCGAAGTTAGTCTTTACAGGGTCACTCACCTCACCCGGCTTAAGAGAAAAGGCTGCGGACTCGAATTCAGGTACCATGCTCCCTTTGGTGAAAAAGCCCAGGTCACCGCCCTTGTTTTTAGAGCCCGGGTCATCTGAATACTTTTTTGCAAGCTCGGCAAAGTCTTCGCCATTTTCCAGTTTTTTCTTGATGTCCCTGGCCTTTGATTCGGCTTCTGCCCACGCCTTTTCATCCGCCCCTTCCGGGACCTTCAGCAAGATATGACGGGCTTTCGCAGACTCCGAAATGGTAAATTCCTCCACATGGCCTTTATAATAGGTCTCGATCTCGTCATCAGTTATCTTGACATTGTCCTCTATCTCCCTTTGCAGGAATTCCTGGGCCAGAACGGCATTCATGATATCCTCAATCTTGGCCTGAATTTCAGGGTCCTGGTCCAGTTTTTTATCCCTGGCTTCCTGGGCTATAAGAGTAATATCTACCCATCTGTTCAGAAATTGCTCTTTCAACTGGGGATTTCTGAGTAAGGCCATCTGCAACTGAGGTGGCAAAGACTGGATCTGAATCTCAAATTCTTCAAGGGTGAGTTTATAGGAACCTACCTGTGCAAGGATATTCTCCTTTTCATCAGATGCAAAGGTGTTGCTGCAAAAGCCAAAAATGAAGGCAAATCCCAACAATGCCAGAAACATTTTAAAAGTAAATCTGCGCGAACTAACTAGTTTCATTTATTTCTCCTTTTCTATGTGAATTCCTATATGAAATAAAAGACAAGAGAACCGCTTGCAAAATTCAAGAACCAGCGGATTACAGAACAAGGTGCGTAAAGCCCAGGCCTTACCGTGGCATTAGGGGCTATTACTGATCTGCCAAGGATATAGGCAAAATGCCCGGCCTTTGACCCATCTAAAAACACAGGGTGCTTAACTGCAGTTATTGACAATGTTGAATTTTGAATGCTGAATGGTGGAAAAGATTTAAAAAACATATATTTTAATTCAAAATTTAATTGTGCGCCGCAGATTGGGTTTTTTCAGGGAAATTATAAACTATCTTTCAGCAAGCGTTCAGCTATTTCAATATCATATAGATGAAGAGGAGGCTTTCCCCTCCCGTCTTCCTTATAGAAATCGGCTGCCTGCTGAATTGCAGGCCACTCAACCCAGCCATGATCATCCCACATGCCGGGATCATCCGCATTCCACATCCTGAATTCTATATTATCAGAGCCGGATCGAACATACATGCGGATCTTTTTATTCTCAATGATTGGATAGTAGTATAATCCTAATTTATCCTGCACAGCTTTCTCCTGAAACATGTTTATTTGTTAGCAGAATCATAAGCTAAACTTTTGTATCCCAGCGGTCAATACTTGATATCCATAGAGGAGAAAAAAAATTGTCTGATGCGTATTCAGCAAAATATTAGGTTTTGCTGGAGCCTCTTGCTGCAAAGGTGTTATATAGTGTCTGAACGAAAAGGCCGTTCAGACACAATTTTGAATTCTAAATTTTGAATGTTGAATTTAAAAAGGATGTAATCTTAATATGTTAATTGTCCACGACCTAATTGAGAAAACAAAATTTGGGATTTTTGTTCAGGCACTATATAGAACTTTGGGATTGAGAGATTGAGGAGAGATTAAAAATGACTTATCCGATTTTTCAATGGAAACAAGGTGCTTTTCTTGCTGATTTTCACGTTCATTCACACTTCAGCAGGGCAACAAGTCCTGATATGCATCCGGGTATTATTAATCGTTTCGCCAAGCAAAAAGGATTATCTGTTGTCGGCACGGGTGACTTCACCCATCCGGGTTATCTTGAAGAATTAAGGAAGGAGTTGGAGCCTGAGGGTACAGGACTCTATGTCTGCAAAGACGACCCTGAGGGTACAAAATTCATCCTCACCTCTGAAGTATCCAACATTTTTACCCAAGGGGGGAAATGTCGCAGGATACACACAGTTTTTTTCGCGCCTGATTTCCAGGTGGTAGAAGAGATCCAGGACCGTGTTGGTTCAATAGGAAATATCACTTCAGATGGGCGTCCAATCCTCGGTTTCCCTGTGAAGGAACTTGTCAGAATAATAATGGATGTATCCTCTGATTGCTTTGTATTGCCGGCACATATCTGGACTCCATGGTTTTCCCTGTTTGGTGCAAAATCCGGCTTTGACACACTGGAAGAATGTTTTGAGGAACAGAGCGAGCATATTTTCGCTCTGGAGACCGGACTCTCTTCAGATCCCCAAATGAATTGGCGGCTATCTGTCCTGGATCAATATACCCTGCTTTCCAACTCCGATGCCCATTCCCCCCCCAAGCTGGCAAGGGAAGCAAATTGCTTTTCCTGTAAACCTACCTATGAAGCAATTATTGCTGCCATCAAGGACCCGGGCCGAGGCTTCGATGGTACCATCGAGTTTTTCCCGGAAGAAGGTAAATATCACTTGGATGGTCACAGAGCCTGTAATATCTGCATGAAACCACAGGAGACAATCGAGCATAAAGGCAAGTGTCCGGTATGCGGCCAGAATCTCACAGTGGGAGTCCTGCACCGGATAGAGGAGCTTGCTGACAGGCCTGAAGGCTTTATCCCTGAAACTGCAAAGCCCTGTGTACACCTTGTACCTCTTGAGGAAATTATCGCTGAGACATTTGGTGTGCGAAGCATCACAGGCAGAGTAAAAAAAGAGTACCAAAGACTGATTCAGCTCGGAAAATCTGAGATGAATATACTCCTCTGGAAAAATGAGAAAGAGCTTCAGCGCTTTGTACCGGACAGGATACTGGAAGGAATACTGCGCATGAGAAAGGGTGAGATAAATATAAGTCCCGGTCACGACGGGCTCTACGGAAAAATCAGCCTCTTTTCCGAAGAGGAGAAGAGGGATTTGCGTAGCTCAAAAGCATCGGGGAAAAATAAGGCGGTGCAAATGGATCTGTTTTAAAAAAAGCACTTACAGCGAAATGCCGTAAGTGCTTGATTTCATTGGTACGCCAGGAGGGATTCGAACCTGCAACCTACGGATTCGTAGTCTGAAAACCCCATAATTTACCGCGTTTATCTATAACTAATTTTGGTTGACAAAACAACAAGTTAGCTTTACTTTAAAATAATATGGATTTACGCCGGTTGACCGAAAAAGACGAAAAACATAGCACCGGCATAGCACCGTTTTTCAATCAGTGGGCCACAGCGGGTTGACGACGATGGCAGTCAATGGGTCTAGAGCACAGGGAGGCACAAGACATGAAGCGGCAAGAGATAGCTTTCACCAAAAAGGCATTAAGCACGTTGCCATTGCCTGAAGGTAATCATTCACTCCCCCCCTGACAGCCAACAGCCTTTTTCGGGTTTCAAAGCACAATCCATTGAGAATACGCCTTTTGGTGCAACCTTGTCCGCGATTGAAACCCTGCAAAAGCCTGTCGGCTGCCAGGGAGTGTGAACGGTTACGCCTGAAGGTAAGGTTCGTTCTCAGACGGCGTATTTAACAGAACAACATACTTTTTACCGACAAAGCCATTATGAAAGATTAATTGCCTATGATGAAAGATAATCCCTCGTGTGTGCAATCATCCCACTCCAAAAATTTTATACATCTCTGAGCGTTCTTTCATGCGATCTTTGGCTTCTTCGTAAGGCAGGCTGACAATCTCGCTATCAATAGAGAGCATATAATCGATTTTTTTAAACTCGCCCCTCTTCTTAAGCGTTCTGTCCCATGGTTCGTTTTTAAGGTGGGTGGATTCGACCATTTCGTCAGCCTTGGCCTCCTGGAAGATAAAAGCGATCTCCTCCAGTAGCTTCTGCTCTTTTTTAGAGAAATACTGGCTGTCGAACTTCCTTTTGGGCAGGATCTGCTGAAAGCCTTTACCTCTTGGCAACTCATGGATCGCAGCCTTCATGTCCGGTTTCATTCGTTCGGATAGTTCTTCAAAAAGCTCCTCGGGCACAGGTCCCACTTGCCAAGCAAAATAGTCCAGACCTGTTACGGATTTGCCCGTTGGCTTGAAGTGCTTGAAATCTAAGAAATAGAGCAGCTTCAGCAGTTTTGTTTTGCCGCAATACTTGGTGTGAGTGGCAAAATAAATAATCGCGTTAATCTGCTTATCTCTGTAATGTCTAATGATCATATAATAATATCGGTCACAATAGCCAAAAAGTCAATTTTAAAATCTGCCCCTTGTTGCTTAACCCGGTTTTCTGTTCCGTTACTGCCCAAACCCTCCTTAATGGTACTTATTGAAGATTGAATTTACCTGAACACCCAAGTTGTGTGAGAATATCTTAAAAATATAGATGGGGATATTTTCTTTAGATATTATATAGTTATAAGCAGATGGCACTAAACGCTGGCTACGCTACTTTTAGACCTTAGGGTTCTACCCAACAAAGGTACCAAACGCGACATAGGACTGGGATCTATCGGTTCACCCGTGCCGTTGCCGTTGGTAATCCGAGAGAGTTCACCCAGGCCGAAAAAGAAGCGCAAGAGATCGCCGAAGCCTGCAACCGCTTGATTAAAAACTGCATCATCTGCTGGAACTATCTCTACCTGTCCCAGAAACTTGCGCAAACAGAGACCAAGGAGAGAAAAGATCGTCTTCTGGGGGCCATTACCTCTCATTCAGTGGTTTCATGGGCGCACATAAATCTCCTGGGAGAGTACGATTTCTCGGACGACAAGCTCCAGGACTCGGTTGGAATCCTTCCCCCAAAAGAGGTCACATAGACGAGCTGGGGTTTGGGAGGGCGTAAAGCTTAAGAAAACACAACCAGATGGGGACTTCTGGCAATTCCTATGTCGCGTTTGGTACCTTTGTTGGGTAGAATCCATTCTCGTGGAAAAACGCTATGGTTACCATTATGAGAGTGTCTTTTCTTATGACTGGAATGCCATGAAGGGATACCACTATCTGATGCGATAGGCCACCTGATCAATATTTTGGCACAGTATTCCGAGCGTCTTGTAAAAATAACACGTGAGTTAGGCGTTCGAGGCTTCATCCGTTTTATACGTGAGACCATAGCTGGTCCATGGTTAGACCCCTTATTGGTGCGGAAACGTCTGGCGGCCCCTTTTCAACTTCGCTTGATATAGATGATCTAAGAGAAAGAGTAGCAAAATCCAACGAAATGCACCTCAGATAGTGACGGTGATAGGAGTACTATGTGCTAATTTGAGCATTTTTTGTAAAGGCCGGGGGGACCATCTGATTTTCAGCGTGATTTCGCGGCATATCAACTAAATCAAAATAAAAAATTCCTTATGACCTTATGCATATCCCTGTCAATTTGACTCATGCTTCAGTGCTGTAGGCGTGTTTATGTTCTTGACAACATATGTTCTTGGTACCATAGTTTAAGAATGAACTGGACCGTTCAGTTTGATACTGCATTTGAACCGGAATTCGCGGAGCTATCCGGGGATATTCAAGACGAGCTTCTGGCACAGGCCAAACTTCTTGAAACTTTCGGGCCGCAGCTCGGACGACCCCGTGTTGATACTCTGAACGGGTCAAAGCATGCGAATATGAAGGAGTTGCGGTTCGATGCGGCAGATGGAATCTGGCGCGTTGCTTTTGCCTTTGATCCGAAACGCTGCGCGATCCTGCTTGTGGCAGGAGACAAATCAGGGATAAGCGAGAAGCGCTTCTACAAGCAGCTCATCGCAAAAGCGGACGAACGGTTTAAAGAACATTTGAACCGACTTAAAAAAAACGAAGGTAAGTCATGAAAACATTAAAAGATATTATGAACAGTCTTACGGTCGAGCGCCGCGAGAAAATCGAGGCACGTGCCGAGGAGCTGATTGCAGAAGAAATGACGCTTCGGGATCTGCGCAAAGCGCAGGACCTAACCCAGGAGCGCATGGCGGAGTTGTTAGGTGTTGGCCAGGACAACATATCCCGGCTTGAGGGCCGAACGGATATGCTGCTCTCTACGTTGCGGAGCTACGTTGCCGCCATGGGCGGGTCTTTGGACTTAATTGTCAGATTTCAGGACAGGCCCGCCGTAGCACTTTCTGCGTTGTTTGGTAAGGAAGAGGTGACAAAAAGGAAATCACGCCGGAGACATTCGGCGGAAAGCCGAGCAGAGCATCACTCGCCTTAAATCCCCATTCAGGGTACCACCCATATTCGCGCGTCAATATACGCTAAGAAAACTAAGCCATTGGAATAAACAGCGAAAAATAATTATTCGGAAGATAGGCGGGCTTGCCAGGTGTGTGTTTAATAATGACCCATCAAAAAAACTCGAACTGTGCGGTTAGGAATATCCCATTTTCTATGCCGCCAGTTTAAATTCAAGATCCCCGTTTTCAAACCACCTTTTATATTCTTGATTTCTTTTAAGGGCTGTCACTGATGCAAGGGCTACGGAACCAGGTTTCGACCAGCTCGTTCCATTATGCTTCTGACGGTTTGACACAACATACTGGATTGTTGATAACTTCATCGTATATCTCACTATCAATACATTTCTCTGCCGCCTCGGTTATTTTTTCTTCAGAAATTGTTATTGGTTGATTAGCATATGCTACATTATTCCCCTGGCATACACCATCTTCACTAAAACCATTCTTTTTCAATATGCGCTTTGTTTTCTCCTCTAAATAGTCAATCAGATTAGATCCCTCTTTTTCCGTATTTTCCTGAAGTGTCCTATACGGTGTTCCCCTTTGCTCCTGGTGACGTATGCGATTAATCAATCTGCTTGTTCTGCGGTATGATTCCTCAGTGTCACCATAAATCATAGCGATTTCCTTGAAGCCTGTTGTTCTATAGAACTCCTTGGCCTTCAATTCA
>JAYEMY010000145.1:0-3369 GCA_034718455.1 Thermodesulfobacteriota bacterium | reverse complement strand
AAACACTGTCAGTTTTTGGTTCGTCTTGGCCCCGTATGAAGCCACTGCCACAATTCAGTAAATCTCCAATTATAATTCCAATCGGGTTATTTTTATTCCAGTTTATGACCGCAATATTGGCCAAAAAATACTCAGGCACAGGGCCTTAGGACCCGCAGTTTTGGGTGTTTGTAACAATACAGAAACTGCAATTGCCAAACAAAACATCTGTAAAATTAATATGTTTGGCGTTTAAAGTCAAATTGCATTTTTTTATATTGCATCCAGGTATTTATTTCTATCCTCCATAAAGCCCTTGTATATCCGGTACAGTTCTGTTTCTTCGTAATCAACCTGTTTAACCGGCACATGGTCGAAGCTGTAAATTTTCGCCCCTGGACATGCCAGGAGGATTGGAGAATGAGTGGCGATGATAAATTGGGCGTGCCCGGCCTGGCTCATGTCCTTGAGCAACGCAAGCAAATCCAATTGGCTCTTCGGTGAAAGAGCTGTCTCCGGTTCGTCCATAAAGTAAATCCCTTTGATTTTGTAGCGAGCCTTGAAAAACGACATGAGGGACTGGCCGTGGGATTGAGTCAGTAAAGATTTCCCCCCAAAATACTCAAGTGATCCAGGATCTGCCGCTGCCCATTCGTCCAATATTTGGGCAAAGTTCCGGAATACCTGGGATGCAAAAAATGACCCGTGTACAGGACCATCAGTCCATTCGACATCAATAGCCTCATACAGCCTTTGCTCATATAAGTTGACTTTCAAGCGTTTTCTCTCAGTGCGTCCCCATATATATATGCCGCATTTATGAGTTATGGCTTCAAGTAAAGTCGATTTTCCGGTTCCATTTTCTCCTATGAAGAATGTCACCGGCGAATCGAACAAAATGCTTTTTGTCTCGTGAAAAATGTTCAGGTTAAAAGGATAGTATTCTGTCGTAGGAAACTTTTCGGGATAAAAATTGACTCTCTTAATATGCATACCAATATCTCTAAACGTTTAACCTAAATTTAGCTATTAGCCTTTAGCTATTAGCAATTAGTTTAATGATTACAGGATGTTTTACTATTACAAACTTTCACCCTGTTGAATGCAGCTTCGCTGCCCCATTTGGGGGTTCAACAGGGTGAACCCATTGGGTGTTATTTCTAATTAATGTAATGCCCTGATTTTTCAAAGCTAAACGCTACTGGTCCGCGGTTAAAATCCTGCAAAAGCCTGTCGGCTGCCAGGGAGTGTGAACGGTTATGCGCGTCCTGGCTTGCAGGCTGAATTGTCTTTAGGCTTTATGGAATTCCCAATAGTTTTATGCCATCACGAAAAAGAACAATTGCTAATATAGATAATAATAAACCAAGAAAACGCATTGTGTAGATGTATGCATTGCCGGCTAAAAACGATCTGGATTTGCCGACTAATAAAGCTATCACAATTTTTGATCCAACAAGAAAGGCATAAAAACTGCCGATGAAAGCAAGAGGAGCAAAGATGCCTTGGTCCACTGCTCTGGTTACTGTCGGCGCCCCGACACTAAACCAAAATAGATAAGGATGAGGGTTTAAGGCATTGGCTAGTATTCCTTTTGTCAATGAGTTGGGCCTAATCTCCGGGGAGTTCAGTTCTATTCCTTTCGTACGTATACTTTGGTAACCCAGATATAAGATAAAAAAACCACCCATGCATGAAATAATTCCTAATACGTTATGGAAATTGGATAACTTTACCAATATGAATAGAGTTAAAATAATAATCGGCAAGTCAGTGATAATTGGAGCAAGAGCGACCTTAAAACCAGCTTTTATATTGTGTTGAAGAGTTTCAGAAATTACAAGGGCAAGAAGTGGCCCTGGGGCAAAACCTGCTGATATGCCTAATATAGATCCTATAGCCAAAAAATTTATCATTGAAGAAAATATTGATCGATTAGATTCACAGACATTAATCCTGATTTTATTTTCCAGCGAACGCTACGGTAACCCGCCTGGAGTGACGTCAGCGCTCAACCCGATCCTGTTGAGCCCTTAAGTGTACGCCCGGTATAGGCGTGAACTTATGACGTGTAAGATCCTGCAGATAAACCTCTGCTTAGCAGTCTCTATGGCCTGTCTTGCTATTTTGAGTAACAGCCGCCTTTCAGGGCCGGTGAGCTTCCCCTTTTCCATGCTCACAGTCTCCAGTACCTGATAGTCTTTTCCTTAAAATTATCAGGGTGATAAAAACCCTTTACGTCTATTACCACACCCCTGTCAGGAGTGAGCATGTCCTTTATTACTGAAACCCCGGCTTCTGCATATGTTTTGTGGGCTACTGCAAGTATGGCCGCATCAACATTGGCAGGCAGGTCCTTCAATAAACGAATACCATATACGGATTTGGCCTCTTGCGGATCGGCCAGTGGATCATGTACCATGGGCTCAATGCCATACTCCCTGAATTCGCGGATAATATCTATCACTCTGGTGTTTCTTATATCAGAACAATTTTCCTTGAACGTAAGCCCGAGTATAACAACCCTGGCCCCTTCAACCCGTACCCTGGCATGGATAAGTTCCTTGACTGTCCTTTCCGCAACATATGCGCCCATTGAATCGTTGATGCGGCGGCCAGCCAGAATGACTTCGGGATGGTACCCTGTTTGCTGAGCACAATAGGTTAGGTAGTAGGGATCAATTCCGATGCAATGGCCTCCTACCAGACCTGGTGTAAACGAAAGGAAGTTCCATTTCGTGCAAGCGGCCTTCAGTACTGATTGTGTATCAATATCCAGGCGATTGAAAATAATGGCCAGTTCGTTCATAAGGGCGATATTGAGATCCCTCTGTGTATTTTCTATGACCTTAGCTGCTTCAGCCACTTTTATGCTCTCCGCCCTGTATACCCCCGCATCCACTATAAGTTCATAAGTGCTTGCCACCTCCTCCAGTGTATTCTGATCTTGAGCTGCCACAATTTTTACTATGTTGGTCAGAGAGTGTTCCCTGTCTCCGGGATTTATCCGCTCGGGCGAGTAACCAACCTTGAATTCTTCGCCATACTTGAGTCCGGAGACCTTTTCAAGGACAGGACCACAAGTATCCTCAGTCACACCTGGATATACTGTTGACTCGTATACTACAATAGCTCCGTGCTTCATGTTTTCCCCGACAATTTCCGAAGCAGAAACAAGGTGCCTGAGGTCAGGTTGCTTGTTGACGGTAATCGGAGTAGGTACAGCTACAATGACCATGTCTGTCTCTTTTATGGCGGCAGGGTCGTTTGTAAAGCTGAGATGCACCGCCTGCTCGAAGTCTTCGCGGTCAACTTCTGCAGTGGGGTCAATGGCTTTTCTGTAACTGATTATTTTGTCTTCGGATGTGTCAAAGCCGATGGTTTTTATTT
>JAYEMY010000144.1:0-3383 GCA_034718455.1 Thermodesulfobacteriota bacterium | reverse complement strand
CAGCCGACGGGCTTTTGCAGGGTTTCAACTGCGGACAAGGTTGCACCAAAATGCGTATTCTCAACGGATTGTGCTTTGAAACCTGCAAAAGGCTGTTGGCTGTCAGGGGGGGAAGTGAATGATTACCTTACTTTAATGCCTACTTGGGAATATTACAGGTTTCCAGCCATTTGTACCCCTTTCAAGGACAATAAGAGAACTTGGTACAAGGCCTGAGTGATCTCTCTCGCGGGGTTTAAATACACCCATGACCCCATAATAGCTTTGATCGAGATCCTCAAGGGCCTGGCGCAGGTCGCTATGCGTAGCAGTGCTTGACGTCCTCAGCCCCATTGCCGTGAGGTGGAGCGCATCCCAGGCCGCACCTGCTGCCAGACATTCCTCAATAGAAAATCCCGTTGTTTTCTCCCCCATGGCCTTCATAAACCTATTTACTGTAAATGCGCAGGGATGCGATAATGGAATGTCGTGGCCTAAGAGTATCGGAGGCGCTGCTGTCCACAGCCTGAAAGAACCTGTGTATTTTTTTAGCATATCTGATGAAAGAAGCTGTACCGGGACCGCCACAGGTACACCTGTTTTTTTTGCAGAACGTAACAACACAGGCCCCCAACTCCTTGGCCCCCAAGCCATTATCACTTGTGCCCCTTCTTCTTTGAATTGCTGTAACTGTGAAATTACATCAGTGTCATGCAGTCCAAAGTTTTGAAACGGTAGAATGCGCAAGTGATATTCCGGTCCATAGCCCTGAAGCCACAACGAAGCCCTTTTTCCCTTTGCGTTGTCAGCCACAAGGGGGCCCACCGGTTCAAGGCCGGCCTTGGCAAACTCCAGGAAAAGGGCCTTTATTGCAGGTCCAAGGCTTGGAGAGATGCTATATGTCCAGGAAACAGCTTCTTTTTTTCTGAAGGGTAAAAGAGGGTCATCTCCGGATGTCAACACCATGGGTACATTGTGTGCCTCTGCATAGTTTCTCAGGACCGGAATCAGGGTTTCACTTGTGGGGCCCAGCAAGGCCACCGCCTTTTTCTGTTCAACAAGTTTCCCTGCTTCGATCAACAATCTGCCCGGTTCACCTCTGGTGTCAGCCACTACCAACTCAAGAGGCCTCCCGCCGATTCCCCCCTGGGAGTTAAGACACTCTACGGCTTTTTTAGCAGCTATATATGCAGCTTGGCCCTCTTTACAGTGGTCTTCGCTAAGATCCCACAGTCCACCTATAGATATCGATAAGGCATTCCTGCGGCACACTGCTTTATCAGCAATCAGCACACTTGCAACAACAAACAGAAAAAGGCAACACAGGGTCTTAAACCCCGGTGCTGCCATAGGTAAACCCCGGTTCATATAATTTAGGATGCGACCTTTATTTTATTCTTGCGAGCTTCTTTTTGGCTACGCTCATTTGTGGGCTCTTTGGGTACTTTTTGATAAGTTTGTTAAGTACTATCTTTGCGCTTTCATTGTCTCCGAGTTTTGCAAAGGCAATGCCCTGTTTCAGCAAGGAGTCAGGCACTTTGTTACTTTTTGGATACCGGCTTATTACCTTCTGATATTCCAGAATTGCTTCTTCAAATCGTTGCAGGTTGAATTCACACTCACCCATCCAGAAATAGGCATTTGCGACCCTTTTCCCGTGGGGGTGTTTTTCTATATATGTCCTCAGGGTCTTCTTGGTATCCTTAAACTTTTTCTGTTTAATTAGGTCTAAGGCTTGCTGATACAGGTCCACTGCACCCTGAGCGGCATTTTTCCTGGCCTGCTCCACCTCCTTTGTCACTTTGGTGGAGGCTTGAAGTAATTTGACTTCTTCTCTCATATTTTCTACTTGTTCCTTGAGATCCTCTCTGAAACGAACTCTTTCCTCTTCTTCCTGCTCATTTTTGTGGCCAATTTGGTCGATCAGGCCGTTCATCCTGAGGAGTTCTGCCTGCAGCTCGTCCATCCGGTTTGCAAACTCTGCCTGTCGACTCCTCACAGAGGCGATGTCCCTGGCCTTTCCCATGTCCGCGACTTCCTGCTTTAGGGAATTAACCTGATTGCTCAAAGCACGGTTCTCCGCAGACAGACTGCTTACACGCCTTTCCAGCATGTTTGCCTGGTCCTGTGGAGCACAGTGGACCAATAACATTGGCAGAAAAGCAACAACAACCAGCCTCATTACTTTTAGAAAAAACGACTTGCTTTTCTCAGGAAAAACTAAATTTTTCAAATCCTTGACCGATTGCATCTCAGACTCCTTTTCGAACAAAAAACAGAATGTTTTATTTTACCCTATAACAACATTTCATGGAATGTTGTTATTTGAAGATGTTGAATTTAGTTTATGGAGGTTCGCGCGGTTTCCTCATTCACTACAACTCAACCGCCCGCTGCGCTCAAGACGCAAAGTACGCCAAGAAAGACATTGTGACAAAAAACCCTTAGCTTCCTTGCGGTTCCCTGTTTCGTGTTTTCGTGATGGGTTTTGAATAGTTTATTACCCGCACAGTCGAAATATTTATCCGTATTCTGATCTGCCCATGGACTCTTTCTTCCCACTCATTTCCCCCAAACCATTAGAGGAAGGTAACCATTTACACTCCCTGGCAGCCGACAGGCTTTTGCAGGGTTTCAACCGCGGACAAGGTTGCACCTAAATTGAGCTATTAGCCTTTAGCGGTTAGCTATTAGTCTAATGGATTATAGGATGTTTTGCTATTACAAACTTTCACCCGTTGGGTGTTATTTCTAATTAACGTAATGTCTTGATTTTTCAAAGCTAAACGCTTAGCCTAGGTTGCACCAAAAGGCGTATTCTCAATGGATTGTGCTTTGAAATCCGAAAAAGGCTGTTGGCTGTCAGGGGGGAAGTGTGAATGATTACAGAGGAAGCATTTTTGTCAAGCCTTCCCTGGTTTTTTTGCAGGTTCCAGATTACTTCGTTTGAAATTGTGCCAGGCTTACTTGACCACTTCTTAAACAAAAAAGTGCTTGGACTATGACACCAAAGGTCTATAATAGATAACACACTAGATTACAGGAGAATACTTTGAGAAACAAAACAGTCTCAGTGCGGCTGGATTCCGAGACCCTGGAGCGCCTTGGAGCGATAGCTAGGGCCACGGACCGTCCCCGGGCGTGGTTGAGATGGCCCATGCAATAGCGATACGTTGAAGAACAATCATGGCAGGTAGTGGCCGTTCAGAAGGCCATGAAGAGGCTTCAGATTGGGCAGACACGCAGGTCTGCCCCTACAGGTATGTCAAATTATCAGACCCATACTCCCTCAATAATCTCTCCGCACTTGCTGCATTTTCCATCAGACAGCAGATTCTCCACTATTCTGAAGCCGATTCTCTTGATGAGCTCTGCGCCGCAGGCCGGGCAATAGGTATTTTCTC
>JAYEMY010000143.1:0-3400 GCA_034718455.1 Thermodesulfobacteriota bacterium | reverse complement strand
ACCCGTGATGGCCGTATGATCCATCGTCTGTGCAGACATGCAGCTCATTAGATGCGGCCTTCATTTTGTCCTCCAGGATGAGGAGATCTTTGTTCCTGGCACCGATAATGGCAATGACATTGTTATTAATTTTTTTCATCCCGCGGGTAATTGGATGCAAAACAGCAACGCCGGTTCCCCCTCCGACACACACAACAGTCCCCAGTTTTTCAATATGTGTAGGCTCACCCAATGGACCGATCACATCCTGAAATCCCTCACCCACCTGAAGGGACTTAAACAGAGCGGTAGTTTTCCCAACAATCTGATATATTATTGTGATGGTACCCTTATTCGGGTCTGTATCGGCCATGGTGAGCGGAATGCGTTCCCCTGTTTCATTTGCTTTCAAGATGACAAACTGTCCCGGCTTAGCCTTTTTGGCAATCAGTGGCGCACTTATTTTATTAAGGACCACTGTGCCATCGGCCATATCCTGACGTTCCAAAATCTCAAACATTAACATACCTCCAAAAAGTGAAATCAAACTATTGCGCCCTAGGCATCCTTCATAACAAGCCAAAAGTAGTTTACACTTTTAGGGGTAATATACTTCAAAAAATATGACTTGTGTGATTAGCCGTTAGGTTTTAGTTTAACAGTCCGTTTTTATACAAAATTTTTGCCTAATAGCTAACGGCTAATAGCTAACGGCTGACATCCGTCTATAATGAAAAAGTGTAAACTACAGAATGAAGGATGCCGCGTTTTACCATATTTTAAAGTGGAATAATAGTCACATACTTTGGTTTCCTGTTCTTGGAAGACATTGCGCTTTCCCAATACTCAATCTCCCAAGCATGGTTTCATCTACTGTAAAACCCAATCCCTGTCTCCTTATTATTTCCGCCACTCCGCCAAAACCAAAAGAAAAATTTTCCCATGTTATGTTTTCCGAAAGAAGATAGCTATCATAGGAGCCATCAACATACACTGCCTTTGGGAGAATGGATGCCGCCACCCGGCCTGATGCAGAAAGAATTCCGGTTTCCCCCACGTGGCATCCAATTTGATACTGAAGTTCCCCTTTTCCTGCGATTTCAGCCATCTTTAAAATTTTAAGGAGTCCTCCGTTTTTTGAAAGACGAAGGTTGATCATATGGTAACTTCTGTTTTTTGCCATAATCTCTATATCACTGACAGTAAGGGCTGATTCATCTGCTACAAATTGAAAATCGCGGCTCGCAGGGTCCTTGAGAAGAAAAAGTATTTCCTCTCTATTTCTGCCAAAAGGCTCTTCAACCCGAAAAATTCCATACTTCCGGCATAACGCAAGATTTTCAAGGGCTATTTCTAACGACCAGGAGGCATTGGCATCGACCCTTAAATCAAAGTCCCGCCCGAGTTTTTCTCTTGAAAGCTTCAGTATTTCCTTATTGTAATCTAAATCAGTGCCGACCTTGATCCGCACACTGCGTATATTCACTTTTTCGTACATCTCCAGAATATGCTCTGCTGCAGGTAGAGGAAGCATTGGAAGGATTCCGCCATACCGGATTGATTGTTTTAGTGGCTCTTTTTTTAGCAGGCCATAAATGTCATCCCCCGGGCTATGGCAAAACATATCAAGAAGCGCTGTTTCCACTGCACACAACAGTGGTAATTCGTGTAATTCGACGGTAAGGGAATCCAAATGCTCTTTTCCTTCTTCCCATGATATATCTTTTTCAATAAGGGGTTCAAGGATTCTTACTATAATTTTTTTTGCATTTTCCAGCAGATCCGCACCTTTCCCGATCTCGCCTGACACATAGTCTCGTACAATAGCCTCACCGAATCCCCTTCTCCCCTGCCCTTCAATTTTAAGGATAAGGGAATCAGAAAAGGCTCGTGATGCCATTGCATGGGTAAAAACCATCTTGAACGGGATTTTTAATGCGTAGAGTTCTGCTTTTTCAAGCTTTACATATTGCTTCATAATGGTTGATAGCTTACTGTGATAAAAAAAATCTTATCAACAGACGGCATCCTTCATTCATCATTTGCACTGTTTTCGAAAAAATGTGTATTATTGAATTGAATGCCGGTGTCAAAACTGGAAGTTCAAAATTTGAAATTAGGTAACGCATCTACATTTTTAGAACAAATCCTTGTCCTGGTCCTCATGGTTAGCTGTTTTTTATTAGCAGAACATCTGTTGGCCTTACATAAGAAAGGACAGGCCCGACCCCTTAAAAAAGCAGTTATTGCAAATAACTCCCCGGATCCCTGTAGCGCAAGGGGATTGCTATTTTTTCATCCTATGGATATAAACAGCGCGTCTTTTGAGGAACTGACCCTGCTTCCAGGCATTGGTGAGGTTACTGCATCCAGAGTCATTCAGTTCCGCCGGAGTCTTGGTTTTCTCCTTTCTGTCGAGGAACTTGATACCATAAACAGCCCTCTGAGTCCAAAACTATTAGGGGCGATAGGCCCTTACTTGGCCGTTGAATTTAATTTCTAATACCCATAGTCCTGGAACAGCTCAAATCCTTGCTATGGCCGGTAAAGGCGGCACCGGCAAGACTACCATCAGTGCTCTCCTGATCAGATATCTTGTGGAGAAAGGTCTGACTCCTGTGTTGGCCGTGGATGCCGATGCCAATGAAAATCTTAATGAGCTTCTTGGGCTTGCAGTAGAAACCAGCCTGGGAGATCTTAGGGAGAGGATGAAGACAGAGACGCCTCCCTGCATGACCAAAAAAGACTATATGGAGATGTATATAAACCAGGCCATTATAGAGGCCAAAGGTTTTGACCTTCTGGTCATGGGTCAGCCCGAAGGCCCTGGCTGCTACTGCATGGCCAACACAATCCTGGCACAGATAATAGAGGGGCTGGCCAGGAGTTACCGTTACCTCATAGTCGACAATGAGGCTGGAATGGAGCACCTAAGCCGCTTAAATCTCCGGAAAATACATACCTTATTTGTTGTATCTGATCCTTCAATCCGGGGAATAGTCACAGCAGCGCGCATAGCCGATCTTACAAAGGCATTAAAAGTAGAAGTAAGAAATAAAGTGCTTATAGTAAACAGGGTGCCGAATGACCTGCCTGCAGCACTGGAGGGCCAGATACAGGAGGTTATACAAAAAACCGATCTCCTGTTTGGAGGCTGTGTTTCGGCAAGCGACGATATTTTCCAGAGTGAGATCCAGCAGGAATCCCTGCTGAAACTCTCAGCCAAAGCTGATGCAGTACAGACAACAAAACGGATTTTTGACAAATTCCTCTGATTTTTCAAAGCTAACAGCTAATCGCTCAATCCTTATTCAGGACCTGCCGCACCTTCCTGACTAACTTGTCTATTGTAAAAGGTTTGCTGGAATAAAGCAGACCGCTCTTTCTCAGTTCTTCACATACCTGATGATCGGAGCCATGG
>JAYEMY010000142.1:0-3402 GCA_034718455.1 Thermodesulfobacteriota bacterium | reverse complement strand
ATTCAAGATCCCCGTTTTCAAACCACCTTTTATATTCTTGATTTCTTTTAAGGGCTGTCACTGATGCAAGGGCTACGGAACCAGGTTTCGACCAGCTCGTTCCATTATGCTTCTGACGGTTTGACACGACAAGGTCATTCATTCCAACGTTCCTTGAGTGCTGTTTCGCGGACATGCTTCGACACGGCCACATCAGCCGCGTCAAGCTCGCTGTTACAAACAATCTGTACCTTGGGGATAGAGGCGATCTCTTCGCCTACCAGTTCGAAGATAGAGCTGCGAAAATAGCCAGCGATACGCTTATAGGACTTCGCCTTCCGAAGCCGATCAGCGAGAAAGGCATGGTCGAGCCTCTGGCTGCGCGAGGAGAAGCGGTTGATAGTGGTCATATCGTCTGTGGATGTTGTAGCCATCCTTTACGCTCAAGGATGTCCCGGGCAACTCTGATATGCTTTTCCTGAAACATTCGCTTGCGGTCATTCCAACTATAGGTTTTGCTGATCGCCTGGTCGGCTGTTGTGGCGCCTTCGCGGTTTGCGACCCAGTGGACAGTAGACAAAAGTTCCATGCCGAATGGCGTTTCAAAGCCGGAAATGAGATCGACAACCCTTTTCTTTGACTGTTCAACGATGATTAGATCCGCTGATTTGCGGTCATGAGTTTTACCGGCTGGTTGATGGTGTAAGAGGATTTTTGCTTGACATGAGTATGGATTTGATAGATTTTGATGTTCAATTGTGGGTGGTCCGAAAGGACAATGGGAAGATGGTGAGAATCCGTGGTGAAAAACGGCATCCCCGGACCTGTGAATTCAAGTCCGGGGATTTTTTTGGCAAGGTGAAATAAGGAAAGAAATGGCCAAAGCTATCATGTTTCTGGGAACCGGCAGTGATGTGGGTAAATCCATTGCAGCAACTGCCTTCTGCCGGATTTTCAAAAGAAGGGGATACAAGGTTGCTCCCTTCAAGGCGCAGAATATGTCCAACAACTCCTATATTACTGTGGAAGGAGGCGAGATCGGTCGGGCGCAAGTGGTCCAGGCCGAAGCTGCTGACGTATTGCCCTCAGTACACATGAATCCAATCCTCCTGAAACCATCTTCAAATCTGGGTTCCCAGATTATCCTGCATGGAAAGGTGTTTGGCCAAATGGAGGCCCTTGCTTATCATAACTTCAAACCCAGACTGAAAAACGCGGTTTTTGAATCCTTTGAGCGGCTGGCCGGAGAATACGAACTTATTGTCATGGAGGGGGCCGGAAGCTGTTGCGAGATAAATCTCAAAGAGAATGATCTCGTAAATTTTCCCATGGCAAAGGCAGTAAATGCGCCCTGCATTATAGTTGCGGATATTGATCGAGGAGGCGTTTTTGCACAGATCATCGGGAGCTTTCATCTTATGACCAGAAAAGAGAGAGAGCTTACCGTAGGCTTTCTAATTAACAAGTTTCGCGGAGATCGGAATCTTTTTTCATCCGGGATTGAATACATTGAGAAAAAAACCGGCAGACCCGTTCTGGGTCTGATTCCATTCTATCGGGACATTCTTATTGATTCTGAGGATTCTGTTGCGGTTCAGGAGGATAAACGAAGACCCAAGCCGGTTGATACAGCTTCAGTCAACATAGCTGTGGTAAGACTCCCTTCTATCTCTAATTTTACAGACCTGGAAATACTTGAAAGAGAACCGGACGTAGTCGTCAACTATCTCTTTCGAACCCTGGAATTGTCAAAGGAATATGATTGCCTTATCCTGCCTGGAGCGAAAAATGTGATGGAAGATGCTGCCTGGCTGGCTCGAACCGGCTGGAAAAAAGTCATAGGGAGGTTTGTGAAAGAAGGGGGAAAGATTTTTGGAATCTGCGGAGGGTATCAGCTCTTGGGAGAGAGGATCAAGGACCCATTGGGAGTGGAATCGTATCCAGGGGAAGTAGAAGGTCTCAATCTTCTTCCCATAGAGACATTGATTGAAGATCAAAAAGTGGTGCGTAGGGTCACTGGCATTTGTTTGATGAATGGAAAAAGGGTCAGGGGCTATGAGATCCATATGGGCCGGAGTAAGGCTTTGCGGCACAAAGGGGAACCATTTCTAAGGATTCACCAAACGGGAGATAAAAAGTCATGGGATGATGGTTGGAGCACGGCAGGGGGCCGGATTGTAGGGACTTATGTCCACGGGATACTGGATTCCCAAGGCTTCAGAGGTGAATTTCTTAACAGTCTTCGAAGGTCCAAGGGGCTGGAGGAAAAAGCGGCCAGACAGGGAAGACTCGGGCGCTTTCACCAATATGACCTGCTGGCCGATCACTTTGAAGCACATTGTGACGTGGAAAAGATCCTTTCCCTCATGGCCCTGCGCCAGGAGGATGAATGCGACGGAAAATCAGTAAAGGTAGTATTTATGAGAGATATTGATGCACACATTGAACCGGAGGCCATAGAAAAAAGTTCCTTTGAAATCATTGAGTCTGAGGTACCAGAGCCCCGTCCTTTTGAAGGTAACGAATGGCTTGTAGCCAGGAGAATGATTCATACAACCGCCGATTTTGAGCTATTATCCATCATCAATTTTCATCCTGATGCTATCAAGTCCGGTATCGTAGCCCTGAAATCAGGCTGTCTGATTGTGACTGATACAGAGATGGCCTGCAAGGGGATTACCTTAAGACGTATGGACCAATTGGGCTGCCGGGTTGAGTGCTACATAGGCAAACTTGAAGTAAAAGAGAAGGCGCAAAAGGAAAAAATTACAAGGGCATCGGCAGCAGTTGATCATGCCCTGTCCAGGCTAAACGGGGCCATATATGTTGTGGGGAATGCCCCTACGGCCCTTTTGAGGCTTTTGGAGTGTATCAAAGAGGGGAAATGCAATCCGGCAGTAATCGTGGGTATGCCGGTGGGCTTTGTAAACGCGGCTGAGTCCAAAGAAGCGCTCATGGGGCAGACAGATATCCCCTTCATTACTATTGAAGGACGCAAGGGAGGAACAACCTTGGCTGTATCCGTGGTAAACCAATTGGCCGAGATGGCCCTGGAGGGGTTTAAGAGATGAGGAAGATATATCTTATCGGAATTGGGCCCGGCAACTCTGATTATTTGACTCTCCAGGCGATAGACACAATGAAAAAAGTAGATGTCTTTTTCATTTTGGAAAAGGAAAAGGGATTTAAGGAATTTCTTAAGATAAGAAAAGAGATATTAGAAAAATATTTGGATAGAGAAACATATAGGGTTGTAAATGCAAAAATTCCTAAACGTAAAAAAAATCGCAAGTCATATAAGGAAGAAGTTAAGACATGGCGTGAACAAAAAGCAGAAGTTATTACTGAATTGATTGAAAACAAGATGAAAGATGGTGAAATCGGCGCCTTTCTTATCTGGGGTGATCCATCCTTATATGATGG
>JAYEMY010000141.1:0-3426 GCA_034718455.1 Thermodesulfobacteriota bacterium | reverse complement strand
ACAGCACGCGAAGCTGAAAGTCTGATCAAAGAGCAATACTACCCGCTGTTGCACAGGATCTACGATACATTGGAGAGCAAGCGTACCTCATGACGGATGGACTTAAAGACAAATACCGTAAAGCTATTATCGAGATTCTTACCGCCAATGAGCGGGTAGAGAAGGTTGTACTCTTCGGCTCCCGGGCAATGGGAACGTTTACGCCGACTTCCGACGTGGACATCGCGCTGTTTGGCGACCAGTTGACCATGACCGACCAAGCCAAACTTGCCGAGGCCATTGACGAACTTTCCATCCCACAGCGGGTTGATATTCTGCTGTACAAGTCCATCAAGAATGAAAAACTGATTGAGCATATAAAAAGGCATGGAGTTGAGTGGTATCGGCGGGCTTGGGCTATTCGGACCTTCAGGAAAAGTATTAGATGAGTCAGAAATAAAGTCGCTATATCCTGAGAAGTATGTAAGAGGTGGCGTGGGTAAAGTGATAGAAATATGATGTCGCAACTTTTTCTTTCGCTATAACTGCTACAATGGCTACAAAATGATACTTTCAAAACAAGACAATATGCTGCTACAAAAAGCATCCAAAAAAGCTAAAGTAAACGATTATAGGGAATCGGAGAAAGATTCAGATGAGTTGAGATTCTTTGTTCGTGTTGTTGCTCATTTACGCCAAAAAAAATTACCAGAAATGATCGTAGAACTGGCAGTTAATCTTGTTAAACCTCATTTGAGGGTACCACTAAGGAAAATTAATAAATCGTTGATTAGTTCTTGGATATCAGACAAAGAACTAAATCGAAGATCTTATAATAGGTTAGCCTTCGTATTTATCAAACGAATATTATCTCAGGATGGTTTTAGGATTGTTTCAGCAGATACCAATCAATTTGATAACGCCAATATCACCGGATATGATGAAATAAATGGCCTTAAGATACCACAAGGCCTGGCTAAGGGAGCTGCTTTTGTCGCACAAAACGATAAAGGCAAACGGATTTTGTTCTGCTTTCATAACGAATCTAATCTTGATGCGCTTAAATACCTTAGTAAACGAGTTTTTGATGATGATAAGGATAAATTTTGCACGATCTGTTATTTGATATCCCCAACCCATGATCAGATAATGCAATGCAGAGAAGATAAACAGGCAGACAACTGGCCGAGAGGCTTTTTCATTGAATTCAATGAACTTCTTAAGAAGGCCGGGGAGATAGATAACAATCGATTTGGTCATCTAAGCACGATATCGCCACGGACCGATTCCGATTTCAGATCTCGAAAAAAGATTGAGCATTTTAATGCGAAAGTCTTAGAAAATTTTCCTGTTGGCAGTAAAGGTGATCCCAAACATTTCATGCTGAGATTTGAAGCGCCCCAGCTTGAATATGTTGTACCCGGTCAATTTGTAATGATTGATACATTGCCATATGTCAAAAGAAGGAAGACTGATATAGGTCAGCCTTTTCGCACTTTAGATACTCCGGAAAGTTATTCTTCAATTGCTCGTAAAATGAATTTAACCTCTAAATCATTTCTTAAAAGGCCTTTCAGTATTCACAGGGCTTATTACAGGCATTTTAAATTGGGTTACCTAAAGAATATTTATCTCTCTCGTACCCTTGCAGCTATAACGCATACTGTTTTTCCCCACAAATTTGAAATTTTCTATAAGCTTATTGAAAATGGTACGGGTACGAATGAACTGAAACAAATGAAAGAAGGAGATACCTTTCAAATCCTGGGGCCATTAGGGAGAAGACCGAACTTGGCCAAATGGCAAACAGATGGCATTGAAGAAATTCATCTTATTGGCGGCGGTGTTGGAATGGCGCCGCTCATGTTTTTTGGACAGGCTTTAAGATATTACTCATTCAGGATCAAAGCCTTCATAGGCATCGATAGAATTGAGTCATTATTGTTTAAAGCCCCTTTAGCAGCAACTTTTGGAGAAGACGACCCCCGGAAGGCTTGTGTATACATCGATAATTTGAAGAGTATTGGCCTTAGTGATAATGACATTCATATATCATTCGAAAAAATCATAAGTGACAGCAGCATAGACATAGGGCTACTACCCGAGCAAAATTTCTTTCCCGGCTTTGTTAGTGAGCAATACAAGGCTTTTCTTGAAAAATTAAACGAAACCAGTGGTATCTTGGTTCTTGCGTGCGGTCCTAAACCAATGCTGGAGGCTTTAGAAAAGATCACTTCAGAAGCACATATACGGATGAAAGTTCTCTTAGAGAAAAGAATGGGGTGTGGGATCGGTGTGTGTATGTCTTGCGTCTGTCCTACAAAGAAAAACAATGTGGAACAATACTCTTGTGTTTGTACGGAAGGGCCCCTTTTTGATGCAGAGGATATTGACTGGGAGAAACTATGAAATCACTCCAGGTTCAAATTAGCAATTTACAATTAAAAAGCCCTTTGATGACTGCGTCTGGTACATCCGGGCATAGCAACGAAATAGAGATGCTAAAAGATAGCCCCGCTATTATATCATCACTTGGAGTGTTTATTACAAAGGGTGTTACACTTGAGCCAAGATCTGGTAATCCTGGAATAAGGATTGTAGAAACTCGTGCTGGTATCATTAACGCTATCGGTCTGCAAAATAGTGGTGTTGAGTTTTTTGTAAAAAAAGAATTGCCCAGCCTTCTTAATTTTGGTTTGCCGATTTTTGTGAATATAGCCGCAAACACGGTTGAGGAATTTGGTAAACTTGCCTCATATTTAAGTGATAATGATGCGAGCCAAATCATCAAGGGGATTGAAATTAATGTTTCATGCCCAAACGTAAAAAAAGGCGGAATGGCATTTGGTGTTGATCCAAGGCAAGTGGAACGTATTGTCAAAACCGTAAAGAACAGGATTGATAGTCGAACTATCGTAATAACCAAACTTACTCCGAATGTTACGGATATCACGTTACCCGCACGTGCCGCCATCGAGGGAGGAACCGACGCGCTTTCGATGATTAACACGCTTCGTGCCATGGCAATAGATATCACAACGGGGCGACCTTATCTTGGGAACAAAACAGGTGGTCTTTCCGGGCCGGCCATAAGACCCGTTGGTGTATTTATGGTGTATGAATGTTTTGAAAAAATCCCTGAGTGTAATAGCAGAAAAGTACCAATAATTGGTATCGGTGGTATTTCGACATGGCAGGATGCTATTGAATATATTATGGCAGGGGCAACAGCAATCGGAATTGGAACGGCTTGGTTTGTCAACCAGGATGTTTTTAATGATATCTACAATGGGATTAAAATATACCTTAAAAAGAACGAAAAAAGCGTTTCAGATTTGATCGGAAAAGCTCATGAAGAATAAAAGCACATTTTATATTGCTAAAGTAGTTTACACTTTTAGGGATAATATACCTCAAAAAATATGACTTGTGCGATTAGCCGTTAGC
>JAYEMY010000140.1:0-13190 GCA_034718455.1 Thermodesulfobacteriota bacterium | reverse complement strand
TGAAAAGGAATCAAAGTTTAGAAAGGCTCTGGGGTATCCGCCTTTTGGACGATTGATTAATCTTCGCTTCTCAGGTCGGAAAAAGACCCAAGTCTGCGACACTACGGGCAATGTGGCAAGATTGGCAGAAAAACTCGCAAAAGGTATCAAGAGTACCGGTGGATCTCAAGTTGAAGTCCTTGGTCCCGCCCCGGCACCAAGAGCAAAGATCAAAGATCGTTATCGGTGGCAGATACTCTTAAAGTCCTCATCGCTTTCAAATCTAAGGGCACTTTGTACCGGTATTCTAGCAAGGAAAGCAGACATGGTACCATCCGGTGTAAGAATGGAAGTGGATGTAGATCCCTACAGTCTGCTTTGATTGGTTTTCTGAAAGCATGCATGAACTATCTATTGCGCAGAGCATAATCGAAATCGTCACGCAGAATATGCCAAAACACAATCTGACTAAGGTTGATACGATTACGTTAAGGATCGGGGAGATAACCCAAATCATGCCTGATGCGCTACATTTTGGATTTGAATGCCTGAGCAAAGAAACGTCTCTTGACGGGACAAAATTAATCATTGAGACTGTCCCTGTAAAAGGACACTGCAAGACCTGCGGGCAGGATTTTGTTTTTGAGGATTGGCCTCTCGTCTGCCCGGAATGCGGGCAAACGGATATCCAAATTATCTCCGGCAGGGAATTGGAGATAGTCGAGTTTGAGGGTTCATAGGTCGTTTAGGGAGGTGATTGAAATCAAGATATCGTTAGTCAAAAATATACTCGAAGCAAATGAGAAAATAGCGGCACAGAACAGTCAATTCTTTGCCGGCAAAGGTGTTATGGCAATAAATATGATGAGCGCACCTGGGGCGGGAAAAACGACCCTGATTGAAGATACGATCAGATCATTGAAAAACGAACTCAACATAGCCGTGATTGAGGGAGATATCCAGTCCACATATGATGCTGAAGCAATTTCCTCAACAGGCGCGCAGGTGGTTCAAATCAATACCGGCGGGGCCTGCCACCTTGATGCCAACATGATCAACGAGACACTGAGTCAACTCGATTTAAATCCTGTTGATCTGCTCATAATTGAAAACGTGGGTAACCTGGTGTGTCCCGCTGAATTCAATTTGGGGGAGTCCTGCAAGGTCATGCTTCTGAGTACCTCTGAGGGGGATGACAAGCCGCTGAAATACCCTTTAATGTTCCATGAGTCGAGCGTTCTCTTAATAAACAAGATTGATCTACTCCCTTATATTGATTGCAGCATAGAAAAGATCAAACAGGAATCGCTGAAAATCAATCCTGATCTGACAATTTTTGAAATATCGTGCAAAACAAGACAAGGCTTGAATGATTGGCATGACTGGTTAAAAGCGGAAAAGCAGAAAAAAGTCCCTTTGTAGCCTGATGAGTTCCAGGGGCCTGTCCACGGGGGTCATGTGGGCGCTTCCCTGTATGATATGATACTGAGAGTTATTGGCAAAACCAGACTGCCATTGGCGAAAAATTCCGCCAACTTTTTTGAATGGGGCCATCAGCTTTCAGGTCTTCGACTAGCAAAAAGAATAGTTTTTGAATATTTTTGGGTAATTTATTAATCTCTTAAACCTTCAGCTATGCTGATATTGTATGTCGCATATGTGGCAAATTTTTCTACAGTCCGTAATTCTTATTACTGCTATTTATGTCGGCCTTGCCGCTTTTATATTTTTTACCCAATCACGCCTCATCTATTTCCCCGCCAGTAAGATAGTTGCAACACCGGATCAAATCGGTTTATCGTATAAATCGGTTTCCTTTAAAACCCCGGATGGAGTCAAGCTCTCAGGCTGGTTTATCCCGGCTGACTCGCCAAGGGGTGTTGTCATATTTTGCCATGGTAATGCAGGCAATATCTCCCACCGTCTTGAGTCTATAGAGATATTCCATGGCCTTCAACTCAGCACCTTTATCTTTGACTATCGGGGCTATGGGGCAAGTGAAGGTACTCCTTCAGAAGAGGGTAGTTATCTCGATGTGAAAGGGGCATGGAATTACTTGATTGAGCATGAAGGATTAGCTCCGTCTGATATTATCCTTTTTGGTCGATCCCTTGGAGGCGCCGTGGCCGCATGGTTAGCCGGGCAACATTTGCCCAAAGCCCTTATCATGGAGTCTAGTTTTACTTCAGCTCCGGATTTGGCGGGAGATCTGTATTTTTATTTGCCTGTAAAATTGCTTTGCAGATACAAGTACAATGCCTTGGCTGCCATCAGGCAAGTACAATGTCCGGTTCTCATAGTTCATAGTCAAGAAGATGAAATCGTTCCTTTCAGGCATGGGCGCAACCTTTTCAATGCAGCTAACGTTCCCAGGGCCTTTCTTGAAATTTCAGGAAGTCATAATGATGGATTTATTACATCGAGAAGTGTTTACATCAATGGACTAAAGGCCTTTCTTGATAAATTTAGTAATGAACATCGAACATCGATGTTCATCTTTTAAAATCAATTATGAGACCGATGCTTCCCTGGTTACTGCTTGCGTGTTTAGTAGTGTCGGGGTGCGCCGGTCACAATGTACGGCGGATGGAAGTCACTGCATACTGCGGATGTGGGCAATGTTGCGGCTGGGAACGTGGAAGATGGATGTATCTGAAGCTGAATTTTTGGAACCGCTACGTGAGTTCAGGAAAGCGCAAAGGCCAACCTTACTCTGGGCGTACAGCCAGTGGCACAAAACCCCATCAACCACATCCAGGGCTTATTTCAATGGACAGTATTGTGCATCCCTGGATGATCCCCATTCGACTGGTCTTTTTTCCATGGCTCCTTATGCCACGGGATGGAACCATTGCCGCTGACACCAGATATTATCATTTTGGTACCCGGATGTACATTCCCTGTTACGGATGGGGCGTTGTGGAAGATAGGGGATCTGCCATTAAAGGACATGATCGCCTTGATGTTTACTTCAGCTCTCACCAGAAGGCCCTTGCCTGGGGCAGGAAAAGAGTGGATGTGCGTATTGAAAGATAAAAATAGGGAAGGGAGGCGACTGATTTTACAAACATTTTGTTAAAAAATCGGCCGGCCCTTCGGCTCACCTCACTTCCGGTTCAAACTCTGTGGCATTAACTGCTTTTACCTTGCCATCACTACGTTCAACAAGTTCGAATTCAATAATCTTCTGCCTAGTTTTTAATTGAGCAAAGGACTGATCAGTCACAACACGTCCGTCTCTGTGCCTGAAATCGCTGATATGGCAAAAGACATCGTCACGAATATTCAAGACGCCAAGACCGGTCCGCACAGCCAGAAACGCAAATCCTTTTTCCTCGTTAAAGACATGCATTATACCGCGTACGCGCGACGAATTGTCTATGGATGGCAAGAGTCCGGGAATCAGGTATCCGGAAAAATGGTTATCAACTTCACACCTGAGAATTTCACTCGTGTTGGAGAAAGAGAGGAGATCAACTCGTTTTCCTCTGTTCTGAAGTGCCCGCACAAGCCTGAAAAAATCACCATCACCGCTCCCTAATAATATGTAATCCAGGTTATCTGCCTGCAATAATGCGTCTATTGCAAGATCAAGGTCAGCGTTTGCTTTGGTAATAATATCCCCTTCAGAATTTCTATAGCGCTGGACTTTTTTTAAAACTAAGTGAAAACTTTCACGTCTGACCGCTTCTCGATATTCTTGTTTTTTCCTCTTATAGTCGATGTCCTTTTCTTCCCGCTCCGAATCGATTGCCATATAGGCATTTGCCCGTAGTACCGTGGCTCTTTGAGCCTCTACCAACTCTCTAACAACGCGGTATCTGATTCCCCAGCCCCCGCATCGTACCAGATTTTCAATATCCAAAAAAATTCCTGCTTTAAGCATATATTACCTTTAAATAAAAACTGTAAAAAAAACATTGTTCCCATAATCTCCCAGATAAGTATTCCGGTCTCTAAATCCTCAAGACATCAAAAAAACATGCTTCTTAAATGGAAATTCCTATACTATCTAGGGCATCCTTCATTCTGTAGTTTACACTTTTTCAACATAGACGGATGCCAGCCATTAGCTGTTAGGTAAAAACATTGTATAAAAACGGACTGTTAAGCTAAAACCTAACGGCTAATAGCTAATCGCACAAGTCTTATTTTTTTGAGGTATATTATCCCCTAAAAGTGTAAACTATTTTTGGCTTGCCATGAAAGATGCCCTATCTAGTCTGACATATTAGATTCAGGAATTGAGAGATTCAAGGATTTTCGAATTACTATCCAAAAAAAACGTTCAATTCATCAATCCCTAATTGAAAAATTGAAATCAATATATTACTTATATGCGTTGAAGACGACTTAAAATTCTCCGCTTGACTGCTTGAAGCATAACGCAGCCGCCATTTAATCATCATGACTATAAAAATCTATAATACATTTACCCGAAAAAAAGAGGCCTTTGAGCCCCTGACTTCAGGATATGTGCGCATGTATGTATGCGGCATAACCGCCTATGACCGCTGTCACATTGGACATGCCCGTTCAGCCGTGGTCTTTGACGCAGTGCTCCGGCACCTCAGACATAGAGGATTTGAGGTAAATTTCGTAAGGAATTTTACTGACATTGATGACAAAATCATCAACAGGGCCATTGGAGAAGGAATTTCCCCTGAGGCCCTTGCAGAAAGAGAGATAAAGCACTTCTACCAGGACATGGATGCACTGGGTGTGCTGCGTGCTACCACAGAACCGAGGGCAACAGAACACATTTGTGAAATCATAGAACTCATAGAGATATTGATAGATAAAGGCCGGGCTTATACTTCCGGAGGGGATGTCTACTTCTCTGTGCGCAACTTTTCCGGCTACGGAGCCTTGTCCAGAAGAAATGTAGAAGAAATGCGGGCCGGAGCCAGAATAGCCATAGGAGAACAGAAGAAAGATCCCATGGATTTTGCGCTATGGAAAGCTGAAAAACCCGGTGAGCCCAAATGGGACAGTCCGTGGGGACCAGGCAGGCCGGGATGGCATATAGAGTGCTCAGCCATGAGTATGAAGTACCTGGGACCGACCCTGGACATTCATGGCGGCGGTCTGGATCTTATATTTCCGCACCATGAAAACGAGCGTGCCCAATCCGAAGCGGCAACAGGAAAGACTTTTGTCCGTTTCTGGATGCATAACGGTTTTGTAACGATCCTCAGCGAGAAAATGTCAAAGTCTCTGGGAAATTTTGTAACCATCCAGGAAATCCTGGGAAAATATCATCCGGAAGTCCTGAGGCTTTTTCTTCTGTCCAAGCATTATCGCAGTCCCCTTGACTACAGCCCTGAGGCCCTGACCGAGACGACATCCGCCCTTGATCGATGCTATATGGCCCTTTCCGAGGCAAAGCATCTGTCGGAAAAACCAATGAAAAAACAACGGCCCTTCACTGATGAGGCCGGCAAGGCAATAGATACAATTAATCATCTGAAAGATAGATTTGACCAGGCCATGGATAATGATTTCAATACCGCGCAGGCCCTTGGGCACCTCTTTGATGGTGTCAGGGTTTTAAATCGCCTTGGCCAGGAAGCCGAAAAGAGGCCTTCGGCCCTTTACGTAGAACCTTTGAAAAACGGAGCAGATGCAATCCGGGATGCCGCCAGGGTGCTGGGGTTGCTCAATCAAGACCCGAATGCTTATCTTAAAAAAAGGAATCTTGAGGCACTGGGCCTTCTTGGTATGACAGAGTCCGATGTATTGAAGGTTGTTGAGGAGCGGACCAGGGCCAGAGAGGAAAAAGATTGGGCTAGTGCAGACAGGATCAGGAATGAACTCGGAGCCAAGGGGATAACTCTTAAGGACGGGCCAGAAGGAACCACCTGGACAATAAAGCCAGGGCCTTAATTTTTTCAAAGCTAAATGCTAACAGCTAATCGCTCAACGTAGGTAAGAAAGACTGCCGATGTTACGGGATAAAAAATATATCTCAATAGATTTCAGCGAAACTGATTTGATAGAAAGAGACAAGGAGCTTTCTGTCATATTGGACATCAGCAACTTCCTGGCGTCGTCTCTGAAACTCGATGATGTTTTAGATGGGGCGGCATTTAAGATGCTTGAACATTTTGAATTTGATGCCTGCAGGATCTACTTGATGGACAAGTGTGGCCGTCACTTGAATCTGGCGGCATTCCAGGGAACCGACCCGGGAGGTCTTGAACATGTTGGGATAATGCAAGGCTTCACAGGAAAGGCCGCCAGGACACGTTCTTTCATTGCTCAACACGTTTCTGAGCTTGAAGACAGGGAAAGGGCCGCCCTGCTCACAAGCAAGGGTTTCAAGATCATTATATGCGTTCCCCTCATTGCCGTCGGTGAGGTTGTGGGTGTTATGAACTTGGCGTCCGGTAAGGTGATGAAGCTTGATCAAGAAATGATAGACCTTCTTGAGGTAATAGGAAATCAAATATCCGTAGCAATAAAAAACGCAGGGCTTTATGAAAATATTCTAAAAAAGAACGATAAACTACTTGAAAAAAAGAACATGATCGAGTTTTTCGCTTACTCGACCTCCCATGATCTCAAAGGCCCTGCTATTGCAATCTATGGAATCTCCAAACTTCTCAACAAGAAATATGGTCATCTTTTGGATGATAAGGGTAGAGATTATTGTGAGAAGATTCAAAAGACATCTAAAGAAATAGTAACCCTTGTTGAAAAAATAAATATATATATACAAGCAAAGGTTGCGCCTTTGAATATTGAAGATATCAGAATTGGGGGGGTATGCGGTGAGTTAAAGGAGGAGTTTTCTTCTGTATTGGAAAGCCGGCATATTAATTGGAGCAAGCCTAAAGAAGATCATATAATCAAGGCAGACAGGCTTTCAATCACCAGGGTCCTGCGTAATCTGGTGGATAATGCGCTTAAGTACGGCGGAGATAACTTAAGCGAAATCACGATCGGATACAGAGAAAAAGAAAATTTTTATATCCTTTCAGTAAGCGACGATGGTGTTGGAATTAAAAAGGATCAATACGATAAGATTTTCCAGGTCTATCAGCGGGAGGAGACGTCCAGAGGGATCGCAGGTGCTGGTTTAGGCCTTGCCATTGTGAAGGAAGTGGCAGAGAGGCATGGAGGAAAAGTCTGGGCAGAGCCGGGACCGGAGAAAGGCACCATTTTTTACGTTGCAATATCAAAGAATCTGCAGGGGAAATAAAAGCGTAGCCGTTCACGGCTTGAAATTTGAAATTGGGGAAAGATGAAACGAATTTACGAGTTGGCTGTTAGCTATTAGGTAAAAACATTGTATAAAAACGGATTGTTAAGCTAAAAGCTAACGGCTAATAGCTAATCGCACAAGTCATATTTTTTGAGGTATATTATCCCTAAAAGTGTAAACTACTTTTGGCTTGCTATGAAGGATGCCCATTATAACCCTTGCACTTTGAACCCTGAACCTTGAATCAATCACTTTAGCGGTCAATGAGAAATGGCTAAAGTCTGTAAAGAGAGGATGCGTTTCTGTGAAAAGAAAGATTTTTGTCTTCATATTAGGTTTTATATTTTTCCTTTTACCGGCTAATACACTGCATAGTTGTGTAGGACGCCTTCTTATTGTTGCCGTAAGTAATTCTCCGGACCAGATTATCATGGGGGAAATGATGTCTGTACTGATTAATGAGCGAACTGGAACTACGGTTAACATCACACAACCGGGCGATTTGAATGCCTGCCATGAAGCAGTATTAGAGGGAAAGGCTTGCATATATATCAGTTATATAGGAAAGGCGCAGGCCGACAGAGGAGGGTCGGATGCTGTAAATAATCCTCAAGAATTCTATACATTGGTCAGCCAATCTTTTTTGGAAAAATTTGATATGGTTTGGCTAAAGCCCTTTGGGTTCCAGGGACCGTTGACCAACGAGGCACATTCCAGGAAAGACCGTGGTACCCTGGCCGTACCAATAGCCACCAAAGATACGTTAAGAAAATTTCCTGTTTTGGACAGAGTGATAAACAAACTTGGAAACAGGATAGATAATAATATTATAGAAGAACTGAGGGAAAAAACAGAAAACCAGGACGTCAAAAAAGTCGTAAGAGAGTTTCTGAAAGCACAGAATCTAATATAGTGTTTGAATGAACAGTCCGTTTTTTTGTAGATTGGGTTGAGTCTGTAAGGATTTTTTTATGCAAATCAATATTATCTACTATTTAACAGCCACCTTATTAGGTGGCATGCACGCACTTGAGCCCGGCCACGGAAAAACAGTGGTTGCTGCCTATCTTATAGGTAGTAAAGGGGGGAAACTTGACGCTGTCATTCTTGGACTGGTTGTTACTCTAACGCATACTTTTAGTGTCATTCTCCTGGCCGTTGCAGCCAAGGTCGCCTCTACCAGAATGACGCTGACAGATGAATCCTTGCACGGATACATAGGCCTGGCAGCCGGTCTTTTAATACTTGGTGTGGGGATATGGATGCTAGTGCAGAGAATAAGAGGCAAAGATCCTTTCCACCATCATGAACACAGTCATCCACATCATCACAACTATGATCACAATCACGGTCATGTACACCATGACCTAGAGGATCACACTGATATCCATTCACATCATGACCATAATTATGACCATGGTCATGGTCATGTGCATGTGCATGGGGAAAAGAAGGCAGGCTACTGGCAGCTTTTCCTGTTGGGTGTATCCGGAGGGCTTGTCCCATGTCCTGCAGCCATAGCAATTTTGCTGGCTTCGTTAGGTACCGGGCGATTAGGAGAGGGACTTATCTATATACTACTGTTTAGCCTGGGCCTGGCCTCTGTTTTAATAGCTGTAGGAATTACTGTCGTAAGTGCAGGTAAATTCGCTGTCCGATTCCTGGATGCCAAACAATTCGCCAACAAAATTGCTCTTGTCAGCGCCGGGCTTATAACATTAATAGGAGCAGCAACTCTGATTAATTCTATAAGGCACCTTATTATTTAGTGTCTGAACGAAAAGGCTGTTCAAACACAATTTTGAATGTTGAATTTAAAACCGGACATAAAATTGGGTTTTGCAAATAGCTCACTGTTTTTCGTTATCTGCCTGGTTTGGGTGGAGTTAGCCTGGGCACACGGGGATATTTCAAAACTTCCCGATTCAGTGCAGGTTATGCAATATAGGCTGCTGATATATATGGACCCGGACGATCTGGCATCTCGTAATAATCTTGCCATAGCCCTTTTCCGAACCAACGAACTGGAGGAAGCTGAAAAGGAGCTTAGATACATAGTTGAAAGGGATTCCCAAAATTTTGATGCCCAAGATGGATTGGGGATTGTGCTTATTAAGGCGAAAAGATATCAAGAGGCCCTACAATGTCTTGAAAAAGCAGTAGAGATCAATAAAAAAGATGTAATGGTGCATGTCCACTTATCTGTTCTTTATCAAAAGACGGGGTTACCTGAGAGGGCTAAAAGTGAATTAGACAAGGCCCGGTCCCTTACATCGCAACCCGTTGAACTTGAGAACATAGAAAAAGAACTGAAAATAGTAAGGAACGGAAGGTGAGATGTTTATGAAGAGAAAAGCTCTCTTTTTGGTGTTATTTATTACATTATCCTTGCTTTTTGGCTGCCAGGAAAAAGAAAATATTGTATCAGGCAAGGAAAACAAGTCCATAAAAATCGCCTATATGATTTGTAATAGTTTGCCTGAGACCAAGGCCAGGTTCGAGCCAATAACTGCCTATCTTAGCGAAAAGACCGGACGAAAATTTGAATCAATATATGTCAATACCTTTGATTTTGAAGACCTGGTGCGGGATAAGAAAGTGGACTTTACCCATACCAACTCAATACTTCCGATTATTTTCAAAAAGGAATACGGGTTAGAGCTTATAGCAGTCGAGAAAAGGGGAAGGTATGGCTACCGGGATACAGGTACCATTATCACGCTCAAAGAAAGCGGTATTAAAAATTTTGATGATATGCGGGGGAAGACCATGATATTTGGTCCCGCGCTGGCTCCATTCGGTTATATGGCACAGTACAGTCTTATGTTAGCCAACGGATTTGACCCGGAAGAAGATTTGACTTTTTACGTCATCCCATGGGGTTCCTTCAAGCACGAGAAAGTCGTATACGCTGTGCTCTTCGGGGCCTATGATGTTGGAGCAGCGCCTCGTTTGGACTTAGATCATATGGCCCAAGAGGGCAAAATCAATATAGAAGACTTTAATATCATAGGTGAAAGCATCCCTATGCCTTACTGTACTGTCGGGGTTATGCCCCATGTAGATCCGAGCTTGTCCCAAGAGGTAAAGGATATCCTCCTTAATCTCAAAAAGGATGAGACAGTATTGGTTAATGGCGAAGTGCTGAGGATTTTGGATAGTGCCTGGATAGACGGATTCGTAGAGGCAAAGGATAAAGAATACGATAGTATTCGGGAACGTCTAAAAAAATGTAATATGGCCCCATATACGAAGTATTAAATTTTACTTTACAACGATCGGCGTCCCCGGACTAATTTCACCAATGACTACATGCTGTAGAATAGAGGTCTCAGGTTGAAGAGATTTGCACTTTGTCTGGTTCTCAGAAAAAATGTCGTATTATCCTTTTTAGGAATTGCCTTATCTATTTGTTTACTTAGTCCGGCCTCAGGAAAGCCTCTTATCATAGAAAAGGGCGTAATTAAGCATGATTCCATCTGGGGAAAAGAGGTAATTATAAAAGGTGATGTAGAGATAGCTAAAGGTGCAACACTGATTGTAATGCCCGGGACTGTTATTAAATTTGCAAAAATTGAGGAAAACAGCCCTGCCAAGCTCTATAAAAGTAAAAATAATCATTTCCCCCGTGCGGAGTTGATCATCAGAGGCAAAATACTTGCCCAGGGGACCAGGAACAAGATGATTGTCTTTACATCTGCTGAGCAATTTTCTTGTCCGGCAGCTTGGGGGGCAATCAATTTTTTGGACACTCGTGATAATATCATAGAGTTTTGTGAAATCAGTTATGCACATACCGGCGTTCACTGCCATGGAGGCCAGGTTACCGTGGCTAACTGTTATTTCCATGACAATGGTGTAGCTATCGGACAAAAAAATGTGAAACAATTCAAGACAAGATGCATGGCGGCCATACTCTATAATCGTATAACAAACAATGGCGGAGGTATCTTGTTCGGTAATGGGACAAATCCCACAATCAGTCACAATCAGATCAGTGACAATAAATTGTTTGGCATTTTTGGAAAAAAAGGGATCTCCTCTCATGTGAGATATAACAATATTGTGCATAACGGCAAAGGTGTCGCACTTTATGCTATGGAGGGATGCCAGCTTAGTGAGAACAATATATCCGACAATAAGGACTATAACATTTCCCTCCTGGAAGGTCAGGTATTGGATGTGGATGCCCGTCGTAACTGGTGGGGCACCACGGACGAAAAAAAAATCAGGGACTTGATCTGGGATAAGGATGAGGATGAAACTTTGGGCAAATTGGATTTTTCTGACTTTACGGATATACCTGTCAAAGAGGCGGGAATGCCATGATGGATGATCCGGAATAATGGATTGGCTGGACAGATTAAGCATAGCTGCCATAGTAGTCATCACCATCATAACCATAGGCATGGTGGCAAACCGGGAGATAATGAAAAGGCAGCAGGGGAATTCGGCCGTAGAGGCCGAGCAGGAAAAGAGTTCTTATGCCTTGCAGATGGAGATGGATAAAAAGCTTTACCATGAGGTCATTTCCTATAAGGAACAAGGGCTCTATCCAGAGGCTATGGCTGAACTGAAAAAAATTATGAAAAAGTATCCTGAAAAATCTTTGTCCTATGTATATATGGCCCAGTTGTATCTTAAACAGGGGGATATGGGAGACAGCATCCATAATTATCGCCAGGCAGTGGAAATGGAGCCGGACTATGTGGATGATAGAACACCCCTGTTCATCGGAGACAAGATCAAGAAATTGGTCACTGAAGGCAGAAAAAAGTTTGGGCGAGAAAAAACGTTAAGGCCCAAAGACAAGGAAGTCAGAAAGACTATTGATGATATATACTATCTCCAGAGTAGATTGGCCGGAGGATGTGAGTAGTTGAAATTACTCAAAATGATTGATATTTCCATCGTGGCAGGAGCAGTGTTGGGCACTGCCGGTGTACTTCTGGCCTATTTTGGCAATCCGGTAAACTCCGGAATCTGTGTGTCCTGCTTTTTGGAAAACATCGCAGGGGCCTTGCAACTCCATAATGATATTCGTATGAGCTACATTCGCCCGGAACTCACAGGGTTTGTACTGGGATCTTTCCTTGTTGCTACACAGACCGGGCGGTTTCAGGTCAAAGGAGGTTCCTCGCCTGTTATTCATTTTTTTCTGGGCTTTTTTATGATTGCAGGTTGTGCTGTTTTTATCGGCTGTCCCATCAAGATGATCCTTCGTCTGTCCGCTGGTGACCTGACCGCAGTCGCAGCTACGCTCGGGCTTATGTTTGGTGTCTGGCTGGGTGTTAAATATATTAAGGGCGGTTTTGTCTTAGACCGGAAAAGGGAACTCCCCTGGATAAATGGTTTTATTATTCCTTTATTTGCCGTCCTGCTTCTTGTTCTCCCGGTGATCAGCCCTTCTTTTGTCAGAGAAGGCCAGAAAGGGCCTGCGGCCTGGCACGCCCCTTTGTATGTATCGCTATTGGCAGGGCTTGCTGTCGGGGCGTTTGCTCAAAGATCAGGACTCTGCATCACCGGAGGGATACGCAACTTTTTTCTGGCCAGGGAGAAAACCCTGTTATACGGGGTTATCACTGCTTTTTCCGTTGCTTTGGTGCTCAATACCTTCCTGGGTCAGTTCAGATGGGGGATGAATGCCCAACCGGCATCCCATTTAAGTCATGAATGGACTTTTTTGGCTATGGCACTCGTAGGCCTTGCCTCTATATTGATTGATGGATGCCCCTTCAGACAGTTGATAAAGGCAGGGGAAGGCGACGTAGATGCCGGCATAACCACACTTGGCATGCTTTATGGTGGTGCGCTGGTGTATTTATGGGTAATCAGAAGCACCTCTGCCGGTCCTACATTTGAAGGAAAGATTATGGTGTTAACAGGCCTGCTCTTTACATTGGTTATTGCTATGACCTTACGAAGGAAAAACAAGGCGTAGCAAGGTTATGCTGGGTTTCGTACCTCAACCCAACAAGAAAACGGATTTTTCGTTCAGGCACTA
>JAYEMY010000139.1:0-3443 GCA_034718455.1 Thermodesulfobacteriota bacterium | reverse complement strand
TGGTGACAATGTAACTTTTGAGGTTTCGATGATTCAGCCAATAGCCATGGAAGTGGGAGTTCGATTTGCGATCCGCGAAGGTGGCCGAACAGTCGGGGCCGGCGTGGTAACTGAAATCATAGAGTAGCTATGCTATATTCACAAATTAGAGTGAAATTGAGGAATGAGGGATGATGATCCCAAGCCAGAGAATAAGGATTCGTCTCAAGGCATATGATCACAAGCAGCTTGATCAGTCTGTAGGCGAAATCGTAGATACGGTAAAACGGACAGGAGCTCGTCTTGGCGGGCCAATCCCGCTACCTACTTCGATTAGACGCTTTACTGTTTTGCGTTCTCCTCATGTAGACAAGAAGTCAAGGGAGCAGTTTGAGGTCCGTACCCACAGGAGACTTGTAGATATCCTGGAGCCCACACAACAGACAATAGATGCCTTGATGAAGTTAGAGTTGTCTGCCGGAGTGGATGTTGAAATTAAACTATAGGAATACGGCAATGTCGAATTTAACAGGCATGATGGGCCGCAAGGTAGGAATGACTCAGGTTTTTTCTGAGGACGGTCAGGTTGTTCCGGTCACAGTGCTGGAGGTTGGTCCCTGTACCGTGCTTCAAAAAAAGACAGTGAAGAGAGAAGGTTATAATGCCTTGCAATACGGGTTTTCTCCAAAGCCTTTCAGCAGGCTGAAGCTTCCAGAACAGGGCCATGTGAAAAAAGCCGGGCTGTCTCATGGTTTTCGCTATATCAGGGAGATATCAGTAGAGGATCCTGATGCTTTTGATGTGGGCCAAATCCTTACATTGAAGGATATGGAGATCAGCCAGTTAGTGGATATAGCCGGAGTGAGCAAGGGCCGTGGTTTTTCCGGAACGATAAAACGTTACGGATTTTCTAGAGGTCCTATGGGTCATGGATCCAAACATCATAGAGCTGTAGGCTCTGTGGGACAAAGTGCTACTCCCTCCAGGGTCGTCAAGGGCAAAAAGATGCCTGGCCGTATGGGAGGCAAGAGTGTTACGGTGAAAAATTCGATGGTTGTTGATGTGCGACCTGATGAAAATCTGTTGCTGGTTAAGGGTGGTGTCCCGGGTGCTATCAATCAACTTGTGTTTGTGCGATTAAAGTAGAGGAGACCGGGCAATCCATGACAACTCTGGCAGTTTATAACGCACAGAAAGAGAAAGTTGGTGAGCTTACGGTAAGCGATACGGTTTTTGGCGTGACACCAAAGGAAGGCGTACTTCACGAAGTGGTCAAGTGGCAGTTGGCCGGAAAGAGAGCAGGCACCGCTTGCGTCAAGACGCGGGGTGAAGTCAGTGGAAGCGGCAAGAAACCATACCGTCAAAAAGGGACCGGACGGGCCCGTGCAGGCAGCAATAAGTCGCCTTTGTGGAAACGAGGGGGGTCGGTATTTGGTCCTAAACCAAGGGATTACAGCTACAGCTTGCCTAAAAAAGTCCGGCGTCTGGCGCTGAGAATGGCGTTAAGCACAAAAATTGAAGGCGATCGTCTTTTAGTTTTGAGGGATTTTGGCCTGGAGCAAATAAGAACCAAGGACATTAAAGGTCTGCTTGACCGTTTTGATATAAAGAAAGCCTTAATAGTGACCGATACGCCGGATCAGACCCTGGAATTATCTTCACGGAATATTCCCAATGTTAAGATTCTGCCTTTGAAAGGCATTAATGTGTATGATTTATTGAAATACGAATATGTGATAATCAAGGAACCTGCCCTTGGAGCGATCGAGGAGAGACTGAAGCCATGAAGGAACTGTATTCGGTGATAAAGGCTCCTCTGATTACCGAGAAGGCCACTTTGCAGAAAGAGATGGCAAATCAGTTAGTCTTCAAGGTTGATCAAAAGGCAAATAAAATCGAAATTAAAACCGCGGTGGAAAAAATTTTTAAAGTGAAAGTACTGTCTGTTCAGACCATAAAGGTCAAGGGGAAACCCAAAAGGGTCGGCCGGTTTACAGGTAAGCGCTCGGGTATTAAAAAAGCCGTTGTAAGGTTATATCCTGGGGAAAGTATTGAGTTTTTTGAGGGTGTATAATGCCAATTAAAAAATACAAGCCAACATCTCCGGCCAGACGCGGCATGACTGTATTAGTAGACCGTGAAATTAGTGACAAGGCTCCTGAGAAATCATTGGTTGAGCCCCTTAAACGCAGTGGCGGGAGAAACGTCTACGGGAGAATTACTGCCAGGCATAGAGGCGGCGGGCACCGACGTAAATACAGGACAATAGATTTTCGGAGACATAAACTCGGTGTGCCCGCAAAAGTGGCTGCTATCGAGTATGATCCCAACAGGTCTTCCCGAATCGCTCTACTGAATTATGTTGACGGGGAAAAGAGATATATTCTGGCTCCTTTGGGAATCAAGGTTGGCGGATTCGTTATTTCCGATAACATAGCGGACATACACCCCGGGAATTGCATGCCTTTAAAGAATATTCCCTTGGGTACTCAGGTCCATAATGTGGAGTTACGCCCTGGTAAGGGAGGACAGATAGTAAGGAGTGCCGGTGGTTCAGCTCAGGTAATGGCTAAGGAAGGCAAATATGTACAATTGCGTCTTCCAAGCGGAGAAGTAAGAATGTTTCTTAATACCTGCAGGGCTACTGTTGGTCAGGTAGGAAATCTTGATCATGAAAATGTTAAACTGGGTAAGGCAGGCAGGAGCCGGTGGCTTGGGAGGCGTCCGAAGGTGCGTGGAGTAGCTATGAATCCCGTTGACCATCCCATGGGCGGTGGCGAGGGGAAATCTTCCGGCGGCAGACACCCTTGTAGTCCATGGGGAATGCCGGCAAAGGGATATCGCACAAGAAAAAAGAACAAGCCCAGTAATGCGTTCATAGTACGAAACAGGCATAAAAAGAAGTAAGCTTAGGAAAAGTTAGGGATTGCGAATTGAAAAATTGAATAGTACATGAGTTTCGGCTAAAAGGAATATTTGACCAAAAGATATTGGATTACCATGTCTCTATCTGCGAGAAAGAAACGCATACAAGCAGATATAGTCTAATATGTTCTGGTCATTTCGTTACGATAGCCGAAAGTCATGTAGTATAGGAATTTTTATTTTTGGGCCAATTTTATTAAAGCTGATAAGCTTAACAGCTCAACAGCTAAACAGCTCGCCCGAAGGGCGCTAATTTACAGAAAATAGGAGAAAACAGGTGCCAAGGTCGGTAAAGAAAGGTCCTTTTGTTGATGATCACTTGATGAAAAAGGTGATTAAAGCCATTGAGACTAAAGACAGGCGTGTCATTAAGACCTGGTCCAGACGATCCATGGTTGTGCCTGACATGGTGGGGCTTACCTTTGCAGTGCACAATGGCAGAAAATTTATCCCTGTATTTATTACTGAAAATATGGTCGGGCACAAACTTGGTGAATTTTCACCGACCCGTACATATTATGGCCACGTGGCTGATAAAA
>JAYEMY010000138.1:0-3446 GCA_034718455.1 Thermodesulfobacteriota bacterium | reverse complement strand
CGCAGAGAAAAACTTTTTTATTGTCGGAGGAACCGACAGGAAAGATATTTAAGAGTTTATCTCTGTGCGGTGTAAAGCCGAATGGATGAAACATTCTTCAAGTTACCATTTGAGAAACCTGAAGTTGTCCTGGGATATTTGCGATTTTACTTGACTCTATTTAAGGGTGCTTTAAAATTTGAATAATAGCGAAGAGCCGATGGAAGATTCTGTTGAAATAGTAGCATCACGTCGCGAAGACAAAGGCGAGTTATTCACCTTTAAATGCCATGGTGTGAGAGTTGGCATTCTTTTTCTGAATCATTCGATCGAAAGAGCATCAAAATGGCGACTTTCCATTGAACAAATCGGAGAATGCCTCCTGCTGCCCGATGAAGTACTGACTGGTCATTTTGATAGGTATATCGCACATAAGGTGATTGGAAATCATCTCATACGGGCTGTTTATGAATAGTCTAGGCACCTTACCCGTCTTGATTACCGTCTATTTTCCATATGTCAATAGGTATTTTCAAGGAGGAGCTGCTCATGAAGATAAAATACTCAAGTGATGCGGATGTCTGTATTATTGAGTTAAAACCGGGCATTCCTGCAGACTCCATTGATTTGAAAGAAGGCATTATTTTGCACCTTGACCAAGATGGCAAGCCACTTGAGATAGAAATAATTGATACCTCAAAAATTGTTTCATTGGATGAGGTCATTTTTTCACTTCCAACTGCTAGAGCTTCTGCGATAACGCAATATGCAACTAATTGAGGACCTTATATCTCTCAGAGCGGAGTAATCTTTCCGCTTTAATCCTATATTTACCACTTGTAAAAAGAATATCTTATAATATCAAGAACTTATATGAGGCAAATGTTAAATTGCGCCGAAGAAAATTTATCTTAATATTATCAAATAGTTACACTTAAACTGTAAAGGTTTAAGTGGTTGATTTTACACGGAATTATTTATTTTCACTAAATTCTTCAGCGTAATTCAACATAGATGTCACGCAACATATTAATAATCATTCTTGTAAGTGGTAAACATGGTATATATGAAGTTAAACTCATAGATGTTGGCGTTTATGGTTCGGACATCCCAAGGCTGTGCGAACTGAAAGGGATGCTTATTGTAAATGAAAAACAGAAATTTTAGCAATATAAGCCTTTGTGAAAATTCGCCTGTCGTATCTATTGAATTGTTTATGCCTTTTTGATAGAGGTCTTAGAAGATATCGCTGGAAGAATTTCGTCAATCATATCAGAGTGAAGGGAGGATTAAATAATGGCAAAAACAGATGTGCTTGTAATCGGAGGGAGTGCAGCAGGTATTGTGGCTGCAAGGACCGCAAAATCTTTTTATCCGGACAAGGAAGTTGTGGTTATAAGAAAGGAGGCAAAGGTTCTTGTTCCTTGCGGGATTCCATATATATTCGGCACGCTTAAATCAAGTGATAAAAATGTCATACCTGATGCTCCTTTAGAAAATACGGGTGTAAAAATTCAAATAGGTGAAATTGAAAAAATTGATGAGGAGAACAAAACCTGTAAGACCGCAGACGGTAAAGAAATCAGCTTTGAAAAACTTATTATAGCAACAGGCTCAACACCTGCTGTACCAGGATGGTTGAAAGGAGCTGATCTTGAAAATGTTTTTTTAATACCAAAAGATAAAGAGTATCTGGATGGTGTTAGGGAAAAACTTGAGGGATGTAAAAACATTGCTGTCATAGGCGGCGGTTTTATCGGTGTTGAGGTCGCCGACGAACTTGGGAAACTGGGCAAAAATGTGACTATAGTTGAACTTTTGCCTCATATTTTATCCCTTGCTTTTGATGATGAACTCGCGATTCGAGCCGAGGAAACTCTTATATCAAGAGGGATCAACATAAAGGCAGGAAGCGGTGTTAAAGAAATTTTGGGAGACAAAAAAGCTGCCGGAGTCCTGTTAAATAACGACGAAAAAATCGATGTGGATGCCGTGGTCTTATCCACCGGATACAGACCAAATACAGCTTTTGCGGAAAAATCAGGCCTGGAACTCAATGATATGGGTTTTATCAGGGTAGATGAATATATGCGTACGGAAAAAAATACTGATATTTTTGCTGTGGGCGATTGTGCTTCAAAATATGATTTTCTCTTGAGAAAAAAGACAGGACTTATGCTTGCTTCAACAGCATGCGTGGAAGCAAGAATTGCCGGCATGAATCTATATAATCTATCTTTTATGAAGACATTTAATGGGACGATTCCGACATTTTGTACTGCCATAGGAGATACGGCTTTTGGTGCAGCAGGCATAACTGAAAAGCAGGCAAAAAAAGAGGGCTTTGATGTAGTAACAGGGACTTTTGAAGGAATTTTCAAACATCCGGGGACATTACCCGGGGCCGAAAAACAGGTTATAAAGGTTATAGCCAGCCCTAAATCCGGTTTGTTGCTCGGCGGTTCGGTTATCGGCGGAGGCGGCACAGGCGAACTTATCAACTTCATCAGCATTCTCATCCAGAATAGGATGACTGTTTATTCTGCGCTCACAGCCCAAATCGGAACTCATCCGCTTCTTACAGGATCACCGATAACATATCCTTTTTTGATGGCAGTGGAAGTAGTAGTCAAAAAACTGAATTGCTGATTGCAGAGAGGGACAGAAACAAGATTCACCACAGAGAGCACATAAATTAAACAAGAAAAGTTTCTCTGTGTACTCCGCGATCTCTGTGGTGAATTGTCTTTACTTTAATTTCTGCAGCGCTTGCTCCGCAGCGATTGTAATAGGTTCAAGACTCGGTTCAGAGGAACAGTCGGGATTTCCCGCGCACATAAATGTGGTTAATTCAGGGATGGTTTTTTCACCCATGATCAGGGCATTGATCGTATCAATCTCCTTTACAGGTGCTGCGTCACTATCACTGATAATCTGTCCACCAAGCAGCCTTTGAGTCTCTCTGTCAAAGACAAGCTTCAGGGTCCAGGGTTTGACGCCTGGTATCATACCATGCTTACTTCTGGAATTTACTGCAACGCTGACAGTCTCAAATCCCTCTTTTTGTGCCCGCTTATCTGTCAGGCCTGTAGCAGCTATGTATCTGTCAAAAATTCTGACCGCAGAGTTGTTTAATACTCCAGGAAATTCAATTTCATAGCCTGCCAGTCTTTTGGCTGCAAGACGTCCTTGAATAACTGAAGGGCCACGTAGTAACGAAGATGTAGGTTTTTTGGTTACAAAATGAATTTTTTCAACGCAATCTCCACCTGCAAGGATATCCGGATTTGATGTTTCCAGATATTTATTCACCTTGACGCCGAACTTTCCAAGTTCGAGATTCATATCCTTTGCCAGCTCCAAGTTTGGCCTTGCACCCACTGAAACTATGACCATATCTGCATCGATTTTTTCGCCGGTTTCAAGTTCCACACCTGTAACTATTCCATCCCGGCCCAGAATCCTTG
>JAYEMY010000137.1:0-3461 GCA_034718455.1 Thermodesulfobacteriota bacterium | reverse complement strand
GACATTTGAATGTCGAATATCGAACAAGGAATCTCGAATTATGAAGGACTTTAAAGTCATCCTTTCGACATTCATAATTCCTTGTTCGATATTCTGCGGTTTAACATCGTATTGGCCCAAACGATGATCAAGGCCGACAGAATCGATTGAGATTATGCCGGATTTTCCTTATGATTTAATCTCACGCTCTATAAAAAAACAAAAAAGATTTGCCTGGGTGGTCAGACTGATATTGCCAATTTCTTCCAAGCAGGTTACAAAGTAATTTTAAATAACAATATTATAATTTCATGTTGGTGTAATGAGAATCGTTGTAGAATAAACAACAAGACAGGAAGGAGGGGCGTGCCATTAAAGGAACAAAAAAAATAATTTTTGCATTAGTTTTACTTTTAACTCCCGCTTTTTTAACTCCTGTGATCTATAATATCAAAAAAGACAAAAGCGGTATCTGTATCTGAACTTTTCTTGGGATTTGCGCCCTTATCGTGGGTGCATAGCTATTTGATCAAGTCCTGTGCGTATTTTTTGTTTCAGCAAGGGACATTGGAGTATGCTCGCACATGAACTTCTAAGTTCTATAGGTGAGGAAGAGAGGAAGGATGGTGCTCAAAGTAAAGTTTTTTATAGTCTGTATTTTCGGTTTTATGATGTTGGTGGCAGGCATCGGCATCAACTCGTCGAGTGCCATGGAAACCGATGACTGTTTGGAATGCCATGGCGATTCGTCCAATTTTGATGAAGGGAGCGGTCTATATGTGGACGGTACCCAGTTTGCCGGCACAAAACACGCGGAAGATGGTTGCGGGTCCTGCCATTCCGTAACCGATGATCATCCGGACGATGGCGTTGTGCCGGAAAAAGAAAGCTGTGACATGTGCCATGAAGATACTGTTGACGAGATATCAAAGGGCCTTCATGCCGGCAATGCGGAATGTCTGGATTGCCACAATCCCCATGTGGCCAAAGGGCTCAAATCTCCTGGTGAAAGTTGTGGTATGTGCCACGAAGAGGCCGTTGAAGAATATCTGAATAGTCCCCATGCAGCAAACGCGGTTTGCTCGGATTGTCACAGCCCTCATACAGTCGTGAGTTACCTGGAGACTTCAGGTTTTAAAAAAAATAAACAGTGTACTACTTGTCACGAAGGTGTCGGCCACTCTGATTGGCTCCTTCGGAACAAACTCCACATGCAGGCAACTACATGCATAAGCTGCCATACTGATTCAAAAGGCATTGTCATTACCATGTATATTGAGAAAAGAAAGGATATCAAACCAGATAAAGAAGGTGAGATTGACCTCGCAACTTACCAAGATCTCACGCAATTAGTCGGAGACAAGGGAGTTCAATCTCTCATAGATACCAACGGTGACGGTTCCATTGCAACGGCAGAACTCAAAGAGTTTAATTTGAACTCAAAATATAAGAGCGTAGGGCTGTGGGGGATGCTGTCAACAAAAACAGCAAGTCACAGTTATGGAATATTTAAAGACCGCCGGGATTGTTCTTTCTGCCATGCTGCCGGGCCCAAAGCCATGCAGACATGTTACGTAGCCTTCCCCAATCAAGATGGCACGTACAGCAGGGTCCCTGTTGAAGAGGGAGCAGTGCTTGATCCTCTTTTTGCTACTTCTGATTTCTACATGATAGGCTCCACCAGAAACGATATTCTCAGTATTTTGGGGTTGCTGATCATATTAGGTGGTTTAGGCGCAGCCTGCCTCCACGGCACTTTCAGAATTCTGACTCAAAAAAATAGGAGGAAACATTGATCATGGAAAAACCAAAAATGATCTACCTTAACCCTCTTACAGTGAGGATATGGCATTGGATCCACGCCATTGGAATAACAACTCTGTGCATTACAGGGGCTCAGATCAGGTTTCCTGAGTATTTCAGTCTATTCGGCAGCTATAGAGCAGCGGTCCTGGTTCATGATTTTACCGGAATCTTTGTATGCCTCGATTGGTTGTTATGGTTTGTCTATTACGTGTTCATTGATAAGAGCCTGATAAAGCTCTATGTCCCAAACATGTATGACCTGAAGACGGGTATCATAAAACAGATGCTGTTCTACGGCTTTAACTACTTCAAGGGTGGACCGAACCCTCACCACTGCACGCCTGATAACAAGTTTAACCCCATGCAGAAAGGGGCATATTTGATGATCATGCTGACGCTTGTGCCGATCATCCTGTTGTCCGGCTTGTTGCTTCTGCTGATTACGCAAAAATGGATGGTGTTTTTGGGCGGGGTAAAAATAGTAATCGGGCTACATTTCCTGGTAGCCTGCTGTTTCGCTGCCTTCCTGTTTGTCCATATGTATCTGGCTACCTTGGGCCATACCTTCTGGGCTCATATCATAACTATGATAACCGGTTGGGAGGAAGAGGTAGAAGATCACTAACCAATAATCAATAAGGATTGAGACGACCTTTGAGGTCGTCTCAATATATTCCGGCAGTGAAATTCATGGGGAATCTGTCGTAGGAATTCTTTTTCTAAAAAGAACAATCTCGCGCAAAGGCGCAAAGACGCAAAGTTTTTCAGCCATTTCTGGACAGAACCAATTTAACTGTTCTGTTTTATCAGCATCCTGCTGATATTTTTTTGCCCTCGGCATCCTGGTTTTGATGTAGGTTTTCCGGATAGTATCGTGGTTGCATGAATCTACGAAGGGCTCGCTCCACATTTTCTATGGCGACTTGGGTGTCGAGACAGGGCCCGTGGGGTCTAGTATTCAATACCCCATAGACCGGCAGGGGATAGGTATCCTGGATACCGCCGGCCATATCCCGCTCGCAGGCCACGGCCACAATCATCTTTGGCATACGCTGAATCACGATTCTGCGGGCAATGGTGCCGCCTGTGGCAATGGCCAGAAAGACAGAGTACCGTTCACTCAGGGCAATCAAGTCGCTAATGGGACATTTGCCGCAACGCTTGCAGTTATGGATGGAATAAGTCAGACGTATCTTGCACTTGGATCTCTGCAGACAATGAGGCATGAGCAGCAGCATCTCTTCCGGCTTATAGCGTCCTGCCGTCTTCAGGACGAGTTCGTTATTTACCTCCACAAATGATGAACGGACTTTGTTTTTGGATATGCCGATGGCTTGACCAAGCAGAATCATGAACGGCAGAAACAGCTTGACTGTCAGACCCCGCATCCTGGAGAAAAAAGGCAGGGTTTTACCAAACCTGATACTGAGAACAAGGCTAAGCGAGGCCAGGCCGACAAGCACTATAATGCAACCGATGACAAGTCCTAACAGGATGGGTCCCAGGGGGTGAATGTGGGCAAGGTCAAAGGTCGACAAGGCCCAGATCAAAAAAAGGAAAAAGATCGCCATGCCGTTGGTGCCCATGACCAGTCCGATAAACAGACGTTTTTTGGCTTTATCAGCTTTGCGGTCTTTCTGGTCAAAGGCCTGCAGGGCCTGTAGCGGGATAGGATT
>JAYEMY010000136.1:0-13329 GCA_034718455.1 Thermodesulfobacteriota bacterium | reverse complement strand
TTTTAAACTATAGTTCGTCACATATTAAATTTCACAACCGTGATCTGTTAATCCATTGAAATGACAAGTTTCTTGTCACAGGATTTTGAAATTATTTATCTGAATATCTATAGTGCCTGAACGAAAAATCCGTTTTCTTGAATCCTCACAAATTACAGTTGGAACACCCACGCAGGAAGAGTTTTTTATTAACCCAGCGCATGCCATGTTTGAGCAAGGCCTCTTCGTCATTGGAGATGGCTTCTATCACCTCATCAGACTCCATGTAGCGATCAAGGTTAGGGCCTTCCAGGAAATGTTGACGGAAACTATCAATATCATAGCATCCCATGTGAAAAATATCGATCTGACCCGCGTTCAGATACTCTATCCCTGCCACTGTCTTGGCCTGAAGTATCTCCCCAAAGATATCATTCATTTCATTATAGTGCTCAATGCCTTCATTTTCCTTCCAGCTCCTAACGGTCCATTCCTTCCCGTCCTGGAAACCCTCACAATCCGGCTCTCTGACAATATAATAAAACTCCTCCACTCCCTCTCTGTCTCGGCTTCGACAGGCCATTCTGGCAAGGGGATAAGTGCGGCATGCACCAGGCCTGTCTTTATAAACAATACATCCTTTTCCCTCTTCCAGAAACGGGCATTTTAAATAGGGGTCTTCCATCTTGAGCGACACTATCGGAAGCCCTGAATTCTGTCCGACGTATATGTTTGTATAACGTTTTAGAAAATCCGCAGACTTCATGCCCAAATGATTCTTGAGCCTTAATATGTCATAAGGCATGAGAATTAGGCTTAAATCATAACAACAATTTGTAAAACAGCCCTTATCCGGTGTGCAGGCAAAGCAGAATGTGTCCTCATCTTTTAATTGTCTGGATTTGTCAATATAAGCTTCAGGCCCTTGAGACATGAATTGATTCTCCTATATAGTATCTGAACAAAAAGGTCGTTCAGACACAATTTTGAATTCTAAATTTTGAATGTTGAATTTAAAAAAGAAAATAATCTTAGGCACTATATAACATTTTTTATTTTGCTGAAAGTACCACTTTATAGAGGCAATGTTGAATTGTGAATTTTGAATGCTGAGTTGTGGAATGACGTTTCAAAATTCAAAATTCAACATTTATTTGTGCGCCTCAATGGCCTTCTCAAGACCGTCTATAACGATCTCCTGTTCATCCTGTGTGATAAAGGCGTGCATGGGAAGGGACAGTACTTCCTCTGCAGCCTTTTCTGCATTGGGAAAGGAGCCTGGTCCAAGTCCCATACCTTTAAAGGCAGGCTGGAGGTGGATCGGGACAGGATAATGTATGGCAAAGGGAATATTTTCTTGTTTGAGAAAGGTGGTCACCTGGCCCCTCAAGCCTTCGGGGATTCTCACTGTGTACTGGGCATACACGCATGTCCTGTTCGGCATTACCACAGGAGTCTGTATCTCCGGTATTTTTTGGTTAATCATTTCTGAATAATGCCTGGCAGCTTCCTGCCTGGCCTTAATTTCTTCATCAAAGTGGGCAAATTTGGCCAGGACTATTGCTGCCTGCATGCTGTCCAGCCTGGCATTAAGCCCTATTTCTTCATGCTGGTATCTGGCCCTCTGGCCATGTACCCTGAGACACTTTATCATATCCGCCTTTTCCGGATCATCAGTGAAGACCATGCCCCCGTCCCCATATGCTCCAAGGGGCTTTGAAGGGAAAAAAGAGGTGATACCCATATCGTTGAGGCCGCAGGACAGCCGGTTTTTGTATCTTGCCCCAAAGGACTGACAGGCATCCTCAATTACAACCAGGCCAAACTCTGACGCAATTTCATTGATCTCGTCCATATCAGCGCACTGTCCATAAAGGCTCACGGGCAGGATGCCCCTTACCTTGGCCCCGGCCTTTCGCCTTGCATCCAGGATGTCCTGCATCTTGCCCGTGTCAAGGTTAAAGCTTTTAGGGTCTATATCCACGAATACGGGCTTTGCCTTCAGAAGGGCTATGACTTCCGCTGTGGCTATAAACGTAAAGGGGGTCGTGATGACCTCTTCTCCGGGCCTTAAGTCCATGGCCATAAGGGCAAGAAGCAGCCCGTCTGTCCCTGAGCCCACTCCTATTGCGTGCTTGACACCTACGTAATTTGCGAGAGCTGTCTCCAGGTCCTCCACCGGCTTGCCAAGTATGAACTGGCTCTTTTTAATTATTTCGTGGATGGCCGAGTCTATTTCCTGCCTGTAGCTTTGATACTGCCTGCCTAAATCAACAAATTTCATGTTTTTATCCTTTCGTAAGCACTCTGCCAATGGCCTGGGCGGCAATTTCTATATCCGATTCAGTAGTCCCTCGCCCCAGGGTAAGGCGAAGGGTCCCCATGGCCACTTCCCTGGAGACTCCCATGGCGGCAAGTACATGGGAGACCTTAATCGCCCTGTCGTGGCAGGCCGAACCGGTAGAGGCCATAACCTCCGGGGCCTGGGCCAGGATCTTTGCTCCATTCTTGCCGACAAAACCGACACTCAGGGTGTTAGGAATTGTATTCTCAGGATCACCATGCCTGATTATGGGATGGCCCAGTCTGGATAGTTCTGCATAGAGCTTGTCCCTGAGACCTGTCTGCCTTTCCGCCTCGGTCTTAATGTCCCGTGCAACAAAATCACAGGCAGCTCCCAGTCCTACTGCCAGGGGAACCGGCTCCGTGCCGGGCCGAAGACCCTGCTCCTGGCCTGCGCCGAACATGATCTGACCAAGGGGTGCGCCTTTTCTGCAATAGAGGGCGCCTATTCCTTTTGGCGCATATAGCTTGTGTCCTGCAATACTCAGGTAGTCTACTCCAAGATTCTTGACATCCACAGGGAACTTGCCCACGGCCTGGGCCGCGTCTGTATGGACCAGCACCCCACGCTTGCGGGCCAGTTGCGAAATCGCAGCTACCGGCTGAATAGCCCCGGTCTCATTGTTTGCCAGCATCACTGAGACCAGCACTGTATCAGGGCGCAAGGCCCTTTCAACGTCCATAGGATCTACAATACCCTGACTGTCTACCTTTATAAAGAACACGTTCCACCCCTGTTCAAGCAAATGCAGGCAGGGGTTCATAAGGGATGGGTGCTCGATGCGGGTGGTGATGATGTGTCGCCCTTTGCCGGACATGGCTTGACATACGCCTGTTATAGTTAAATTATTGGACTCTGTGCCTCCGCTGGTGAAGAGGATTTCATTAGGATCTGCGTTGAGCAGTGATGCCACTTGGGCTCTGGCGGATTCCAGGGCCTTCTTGGCTATTTGGCCGAATCTGTGTCCGCTGCTGGGATTGCCCCATTTTTCTTTCAGTGCAGCGTTAACGGCCTTCTGCACCGGCTTTGCAACAGGTGTGGTTGCATTGTAATCAAGATATATTTCAGACATTTCTGGGGGAAAAGCTCCTTTTTTTTGTCATGGTTTTTGTAATTTTTTCTGTTATTAATTCATTTTCAGGATTTTGGATGGTAAAATCGGTGAAGAAGTTGCAAACTATAACAGAGCGTATCCAGAGCAACAATACGCTGAAGTGATTGAATGAGCAAACAGGTCATCAATAATTATTCATTCCCTGCCTGAACGGTTACATTGAATGAGCAAATACGGTAAATAGGAATCATTGTGTCCAAAATACATATACTCCCTCCACATATAGCCAATCAAATCGCAGCAGGTGAAGTAGTGGAAAGGCCTGCTTCGATAGTGAAAGAGCTCCTGGAAAATTCTATAGACGCAGGGGCCAAACGGATCCGTATAGAGCTGGAAGATGGTGGTAAACACCTTATCAGGGTTATAGACGATGGTGCAGGCTTAGAAAAAGAAGACATCGATTTGGCTGTTGAACGCCACGCAACCAGCAAAATCAAGGATGAAACCGATTTGGCTGTTATACGCACCATGGGTTTCAGGGGTGAGGCCCTTTCCAGTATAGGCGCTGTTTCCAGGCTGTCCATCATTTCCAGGCCTTCTGACAATGTCGAAGGGTGGCGGGTGAGGGTGAACTTTGGCAGAGACAAGAAGACCATGGCCGCAGGATGCCCCTCCGGGACTACAGTGGAAGTAGAGGATCTGTTTCTGGAGATACCGGCAAGACGCAGATTTCTCAAGAGGCGTCAGACTGAGTTGGGACATATTTCCCAAATAGTACGTACCCTGTCAGTAAGTTTTCCTGAAATCCTTTTTGAACTCCTGAGTGATGGAAGAGAAATATTCCGGTCCCGTCCTGGTTGCCAGGGCCCCCAACGCCTCTGGCCCCTGATTGGGGATCAGCTTGTTCCGCAGATGCTGCCTGTTGAAGGCAAATCCCGGGAAATTCTGGTTTCAGGTTATGTGACACCACCGGAGGAAACAAGGGCCTCATCCAAGTCCTTTTACTTTTTTTTGAATCAAAGACCCATAAACAGCAGACTGCTATGGAAGGCGCTTAATCAGGCATTCAGGGGTTTCATGATGAAGAATTCATACCCTATGGGTGCCCTGTTTCTGGAGGTCCAGCCGGATCAGGTGGACGTGAATGTGCATCCTGCTAAACAAGAAGTTCGTTTCCACGATTCAGACGCAATATACCGGATTATTTACCACTCTGTACAAAGGGCACTTGAAGGTATAAAAGTTGTTGCCGCGCCGTTTGGAAAAGCCCCGACAGGATTGGAAGAAACAGGCATTTCAATTGATCAGCAGGAGCTGGGTATGCCTCCTGATGCTTTTCAGGTCTCAGAGGAATTCCCAGCTTATGGGGGGGGGGCTCCGTCCGGACAAGATCAGAAATCTAGCCTGATTCCCGGCCCTGGGCCTCCTGTATCACCCGATCAGGACCACCATATCCACAAGTCTGATAGAGCACATTTATGGCAGGACTTTCGTATTCTCGGGCAGTTGGCCAAGAGTTATATCCTGGCAGAGGGACCGGATGGCCTTGTGCTTGTGGATCAGCATGCAGCTCACGAGACCCTTATCTTTAAGAGGCTAAACCAGCAGATTGAGCGAACTGATGCCCTGGATACCCAACCCCTTGTATTTCCTGAAGTCCTGGAAAGGAACCAGGAAGATATTGCAAAACTTCCGGAAGTTTGTCCCATACTAAATCGATTAGGAATAGCAATCGAGCCATTTGGACATTCCCAGGTTGCTATCAGGTCTGTCCCGGATTTTGTAGCCTCTTGCCCCAAGACCAGTGAAGTGGTCAGTGAGCTGATAGACCGTATTCTCAGCTTTCCTGAACAGGATGTAAAAGGCCTGGTTCACGACCTTCTGGCCTCCATGGCCTGTCATTCCGCAATAAAGGCCAACCACCACCTCGAGTTGCAAGAGATGAATGCCTTACTCAGGGAACTGCTTTCCGAAGAAGTGACCCACTGCCCCCACGGAAGGCCCGTAGTCCAGGTTTTGGGATTCAGCGAGATAGAACGACGATTCGGGCGAAAACCATGACCAAATTCCTCAATTCTTCAATCACCAAATCACCAAATCACCAAATCACCCATTTTCCTCTGGTTGCCCTTGTCGGTCCAACTGCCGTGGGAAAGACGGCCCTGTCTCTTCGCCTTGCAAAAGAGATGTGCGCTGAGATCATAAGTGTGGATTCAGTGCAGGTATTCAGGGGACTTGATATCGGGACTGCAAAGCCCGGCCCTGAGGAACAGAAGCAGGTCCCCCATCATATGATTGACGTGGCAGATCCTGATGAGCCCTTTGACGCTGCTGATTTTGTGCGTAAGGCACTGGGCATCATCAGGTCTATAAGAACAAAGGGAAAAGTGCCTTTGCTGGTTGGGGGCAGCGGACTTTATCTGAGATCCCTACTTGAGGGACTGGCCCCATGTCCTGGACGTGATCCCATGGTAAGGGAGATGTTGAATAAAATCTTGGCAAATCAGGGGAAAGGGGCCCTTTATGACCTCCTTGCCGACGTAGACCAGGAAGCAGCGAGCAGGCTCCATCCTAATGATACATTCAGAATTATAAGGGCGCTTGAGGTATATCATCAGACCGGCGAGCCTATATCGATCTGGCAGAGGAGGCATAAAAGTACTTCAGGACAGAGACTGTTGTGCACGAAGATAGGACTGGTAAGACCCAGGGAAGAACTCTATGAGCGGATTGACGCACGGGTTGGTGCTATGCTGGACGCCGGATTTTTAGAGGAAGTGAAATTTTTGTTGGATAAAGGGTATTCACAGCATCTTAAGCCCTGGCAGTCCCTTGGATATCGGCATATTATCCTTTTTCTCAAAGGAGAAGTGTCCTTTGATGAGGCTGTAAGCCAATTAAAAAGGGATACCCGCCATTATGCAAAGCGCCAGCTTACATGGTTTCGGGCCGATCCTGAAATCAGATGGTATCATCCTGAAGCCCTGATGGGTCTTCGCAGAATTTGGCAAAAAATTGGATAATTAAAAGAGCTTTGAATTGAATTTACCTAATTTACTGACCCTCATACGCATTATACTTACGCCGCTACTGGTGATACTGCTTATCGACGGCAAATTTGTGGAAGCCTTGGTTGTTTTTACTATAGCAGGAATAACCGACGGCCTGGACGGACTGATAGCTCGATGGATGAGGCAGAAGACCCGAATCGGCGCCATTTTGGACCCTATTGCCGACAAACTTCTTCTCACATCAGCTTATGTAACTCTTGCAGTCATAGGATTTCTGCCAGGCTGGCTGGCAGTAACCGTGATTAGTCGGGATGTGATAATCGTGTTTGGTGTTTTGATACTTTTTTTGTTTCAGGGTGGAGTGGAAATCCGCCCATCCGTGCTTGGCAAAATTACTACAGTGACCCAATTGGGGACTATTTTTATGGTCCTCGTAGACCATGACCTGGGCTTGTTTTGCAGGATTTTACCTTTTCTTTATATAGCTACCGCCCTGTTCACTGTTATTTCAGGACTCCACTACATGTATCTTGGAACTCAACTCCTGGGTCCTGATGAAAATAGAGTCGAATAATTTGGTGCGGTTAAAAAATTATTCAAAATCAAGCCATCCTTATTTTTTATATGCGGAATCGTGATCAGCATGAAGGGAAATAAAACGCATATAATTGCCTTCTATGGTAAGGGTGGCCCGAAAGGAACGGGAGGCTCGCATGGAATAGATAGGCTTACCTTTTCGAGTCTTCATAGTTCCTATTTTTTCAAGGTTTAAGCCTGAAGATTGTCTGATTTGGTCAAAATCCATCCTAAACAGCGTACGTAGGGTCTTGATTAAGATATGGAGTTCTTTCTTTTCCAGTTTGAAGAGTTCTTTTTGAAAATCAGGAAAATTTAGATCAAGTTTCAATACCTTTCTCCATGGCTGAAAGGTCTGTTTCCTTCAGATTGTTTTCAGCCTCCCAATGATTAAAGGCTTCCAGTCGGTGTTGATAAGCTCTGTCTTTTAAGAGCTTCATTTCAAATTCACCGATAATCTCGACAGGCCTTAAAATAATTGTACCATCAGAGTATTCATCAACCTCAACTTTTTTGCCGGCGTATTTTTTGCCGATGGAAATTTGGCCTTGCTTATTAATCTGTTTAACTTGGAGAGTAGCCATAAGTCATTATCTCCTGTGTACCAAAGAATATTTTATTAATATATTATTTTAATAAAAATGTAAAGACAAATCACCAGCGCTCCCCTTAGGTAATCATTCACTTTCCCCCTGACAGCCAACAGCCTTTTTTGGATTTCAAAGCACAATCCATTGAGAATACGCCTTTTGGTGCAACCTTGTCCGCGGTTGAAACCCTGCAAAAGCCTGTCGGCTGCCAGGGAGTGTGAACGGTTACCCCCTTAGAGCTTAAGATGGTTCATGGGACATATTGTCTGCAGCATTGTCGGGGACAATTGTCGTCCAACATCGAACGAAAAACGAATCGTGTTTTTAATCTTTCGTGACGACGCCCAGGCATGATTTTAATATTGGAATGCTATAAACCAGGCCAGGATCGGCACAAAGCACGTGATTATTCCTATAATATGGTCCGTTTTAAGAGAAGGAAGACCTGAGGCCTTTAAAAATTGTCCTGCGAGTAGTCCCAGGATCAGGCCTGACAGGAAGCCGAAGAGGTGTGCTCCAAGATCCGTATGCTCACCATGGGCGCCTAAGAATCCGAGAAGTGCAAAGCCCGCTCCTAATGGAATTGCGCAGTCTCTGAGAGAAAAACGTCGTGCGCTGAGTGTCTGGAGTGCTATTATCACACCCAATGTACCGAAAATGGCAGTAGAAAATCCGATTGACCTATGAGCCTCTCCATGAACCAAGGTGTTAATCAAGTTGCCGAGTATACCTGACAGGAGGGTTATTCCCCATCCGAGGCCAATGCCCAGAAGGCTGCAAAGCCAAATCATCAGTAATCCCCCCATCATCATGTTTCCAAGTAAATGGGGAGGGTCTGCATGCAGTGTCAGAGCAGTAACCAGGCGCCACCACTGGCCGTCATGAAGAATGCTGTCCACATCGCCACTGCCGATCGCAATCAATTGCCCTCTCCAGTTCTCTGAAAAGCAAATGCTAAATACAGCGGTTAGTATAAGCAGGGTCAAAAAGGTAGATTGTGCATTCGGATACCATGAAGTAGCTTCAAACTTCAAAGGCCATGCCCTATTCTCATTCTCATATTTTTCAAGTTCGGTGGCAGCCCGATTTTCATGGTCTGGAGGAACTGCTATCCTGCATCCATTAACTGAGTAAAGGATTTTGTGGGGCACATCCCGGGCAGTAAGCACTAGTGACCATATCTCCGCCCGGGCCTTTGGCACAGATCTGTGCAGATATTTTTCCACTGAGACCGAATAGTCACACAGGTCCTGAGGCTCAGGGCGATTTTTGCTATATTCGTTCATAAATTGAGGGGATAAAATACACCACAGTGACGCACAATACGATTAAATTCAAAATTCAACATTTAGAATTCAAAATTGTGTCTGAATGGCCTTTTCGTTCAGACACTAATTATCTTTACAGTTATGGGTCTATTTACAATTCTTGACGGAAAAGTATAGATACTCCAGATCACTAAAAAAACCCGGAGTCAAAATGATGGACGATGAAAAAAATATAGACTGTCCGGAAACTCAACAGACAGCAGATGGTATTTCGTGCCGACTCCGGCGGACAGGTGGCTTACTGATGGCCTGGGTCTGGTCAACCCCTGGGCCTGATGAACAAAAAATGTTGAAGTTAATACGGATAGTTATACGGATTCATCTTATAGTATTTCAGGAATTTCAGCGTGATGTCATAACCCTTCGGGCCAGTGCCCTGACCTTTACTGTGGTTCTGTCCCTGGTTCCAATGCTTGCTTTGGGTACCGCAGTGTTAAAGGGCCTGGGCGCCGGAGACCAGATGCGTGGGGTTGCCTATAAATTTATTGACCAGCTTGAGCTGTCTGTAGCCGAAGAAAGTGGGGAACAAATCACCTCTGCTGCCGGATCGGTTCCCGCGCCTAAACCTGATACGGACAGTGCAACAGCAGCGGAGTTGGTCCCAAAGGGCCTTACTGTCCATCTCAGAAAGGCAGTGGACCAGATATTTGATTATGTGGATCATACAAACTTCGCCACATTGGGCGCCTTTGGAATTCTTGGGCTTGTAATCGCAGCGATTTTTGTCCTGAGCAGCATCGAGCAGGCTATGAACGCCATCTGGCAGGCAGAGAGCAGTCGGCCGATCGGTCGGAAAGTTATGGACTATTTAGCCCTTATGATTCTGCTCCCGGTAAGCATAAATACAGCCATGGCCACAATGGCAACTCTTCATAGCCAGGCCCTTCTAGCCAGGCTTCAGGGCATGCTGCCGGCAACCTGGATAGGACCTTTTCTTCTGAACATGGTGCCGATAGTCTTGTTGGTAGCCACCTTTACTATACTATACAGATTTTTCCCAAATACTAAGGTAAATATCTCTTCCGCCCTGATAGGTGGAGTCTGCGGTGGGATAGGCTGGCTCCTGATACAGGTCATCTACATAAAGCTTCAGATAGGTGTGGCTCGTTACAACACCATCTATGGCTCTTTTGCCACCCTTCCGCTTTTCTTGGTCTGGATGCAAACGGGTTGGGTAGTTTTTCTTGCAGGGGCAGAAATGTCCTTTGCCGTTCAGGTATGGCGCAGTTACCTCTGGAAAGGCACGATGCTGAACCCGAGCGCCCGGCTGGCCCTTGCTTTTGACATCATGGAAGCAACCCTGGCGGATTTCCATGCAAGACGGGTTACAAACCGGACCAGCCTCACCCGGCGTCTCAAACAACCGGATTCATGTGTAGTAAACGTCCTGGAAAGTCTCCTGAGTAAGGGCCTGTTAAGGGAAGTTGATGGTGCAAAAGATCGATTCGTACCTGCAGCACCGGCTGAAGAAATCAATCCTGCGGAGATTGTCGACCTGATATACGGCACAGAAGTGCCGCCTTCTCCAGGAGGCCTCATGGCAGGAGAGGGCCTTAAAGCAGCAAGGGCTGCTCTGGCGGAGAAAAAAATGATGTACCGAAAGACATGACAAGATCCGTATTGTTCGACATGGACGGGGTAATCCTTGACAGTATGCCATATCACGTTAAGGCATGGCAGGAGGCCTTGTCGGAGCAGGGATTTTCAGTATCGGCTGAGCTTCTCTATCTCCATGAGGGTGCAATTGAGCCGGATACAGCCGCGGCGATTTTCCAGGACAATGGCTGTTTCATAACAGCCGAACGGTTTCATGAGATACTGGAGCGCCAGATGGAGATATTCGCAACTCGTTATCAGCCTATGATTAAGCCGTTTCCAGAGGTGCCGCAGATCCTGAAGCGGCTTTGCTGTGCGGGGTGGCAACTTGCTCTGGTCACAAGCTCTCACATGGAAATTCTCAAAAAGGTCCTCCCCTCCGAGATCAAGAACTATATGGACCACATTGTCACAGGAGATCAGGTGGAAAGAAGAAAACCATTTCCTGATCCATTTCTGGCCGCCATTTCAGCCCTTGGGCAGAATCCGGAAGCGTGCCTTGTGGTGGAAAACGCCCCTGCCGGCATCATGGCTGCCAAGGCTGCGGCCCTTCACTGTGTTGCCCTTACCACCACTCTTTCTGAAGAGCACCTGTCTGAGGCTGACGCAGTACTCAGCTCACATGCCGAGCTTATTGATTACATCTCAGAACTTACGAATCAACGGTTCTAACCTCACTGTAAGCGTTTACAGGGTGCTGCAGATGCGAAGCGTACGGGCACGCAGACATACTCCCGTAATCATTCACTTTCTCCCCTGGCAGCCAACAGCCTTTTTCGGGTTTCAAAGCACAATCCATTGAGAATACGCCTTTTGGTGCAACCTTGTCCGCGGTTGAAACCCTGCAAAAGCCTGTCGGCTGCCAGGGAGTGTGAACGGTTACGTACTCCCTGTACTTCAAGTGCCCGACAACAAAGCAGATGCGGTGCCCTGTAAACGCTTACCTAATTTTTTAATGAATGGCACTTAAAGCAGCCCGTGTCCTCTCCACCGCCGCCGGCCACCTGGCTGTTGTAATCCCATCTGAGCATATCCGGATATGGACTACCATGCGCCCGATGGCAGGAAAGACACATGACGAGGTCCGTACCTGGTCTCACGTCTGAAATTGGCGCTGTCCAACCATCTAAGCCTGGCCGGGCTACTGGTGTCAGAGGATCATAAACGGTATAATTTAGATATTCACCTGAATTCGGAATAAGGGCATCCGATGGATGTCGAATCCACGCACCACCACCATTCTCTTCGTTGTGGAAACCTCCGTGGCAGCCGCAGCAGTATGCACTCATTGTATTGCCGAGGTTATGGAAACCTGCATTAGCTGCAAGATTCGCTTCATGACCAAGATACTCATTGTGGTCGGAAATAGAGTTTGTATACTGCCAGTCAGTGTCCTCTATTCCTTCAACGCCGTGGCCGCTTCCGCTCATATGACCGGAGCAATACCGGAACCACCCACCGCGATTGGCTGGATTTGATCCAACTACTACGTCCGAGTCATTAGCATGGTGCGCCGGCGCAAGATGGCAACCCTCACAGCCGCTTCCGAGTTCAGGAATGGCGGTTTGCACATCGGCCAATGTCATGTGACAAGTGTTACTACACGTAATCCAGCCACCAGGTGCTCCCGTACTGGCCGGAATATTTATGTCCTGGTTTGACAGACCCAGTACATTATGGCCTTTTGTGTCATTACCCTCACCGTCGGTTGCCACCCACCAGAAATTGCCACCAGCCAAAGTGTCTGTACTATAATTCGGTTCACCTGATGACATAACGTAAGGTATGTCACCGCCGTCATTCGTTCCGGTATGACATCCTATACAGGTACCTCTCGTGAGGTACGGGAAAGGCCCTATCTCATCACCATATATCATACTTTCCCCGTCCTGGCTGTTGTGCATGGTATGGCAAACACTACAGGGGCCATTCACTAAGGCAAAGACCGTGTTTGGTAAAAAGGAAGCAACACCTATACAGACTAGAAATAGGAAAATAAGTTCAACCTTTCTCATAATATAATACACCTCCTTTCCTTTCTTCTATAAATATTCGGGAGTATTACTTTTCTAATTAAAGTAATATTCCATTTTTAACAAATGTCAAGTTTTTCATTAATCCTAAATTTTAGGCACTTCAAACTCAATTAACTTGATAGTATAGGAATTTCCATTTTTTGACAGGATTAACAGGATTGTCAGGATAAAAAATATTAAGAAATCGGCATCCTTCATTCTGTAATTTACACTTTTTCAACATAGACGGATGCCAGCCATTAGCTGTTGTTAGCGATTAGCGATTAGCTATCAGGTAAAAACATTGTATAAAAACGGACTGTTAAGCTAAAACCTAACGGCTAATTGTCATAGACTAAAATTCTTCATCAGGAAACAATGAAGAAATCCTGACATGCAGGATACATGAGATCTCGGTTTTCTTCATCACTTTATAGGTCTGAAGAGAAAGGTGATCGACGATGACAGAGAAAGGTGAAGGTACAGAACGAGAAAAGGAAGTCTGCCAGGAGAAGAGGGGCTGCCCTGCCCGGGGTAAGCGCTATTCTCCTGCTCAGAAACAGGAAATTCTGGAATACGCCGTTGCCCATGATGTCCAGGCTGCAGCAGAGAAATTCCAATTGACAGGGGCAAGCATCTATGAATGGCGCCGTTGCCTGAAACGCCGTGGAGTGACGGAGGCCTCTGACAAAGAAGGAGGCAAGATCGTAGCTGATTACCTTCTCGACATTATCCTTAATCGTTATTCAAAGCGGAAAAGCACCGTAATAACATCGAATCGCCCCATTGAAGACTGGGGCCGGCTTCTAAAAGATAATGCCGCTTCCTCAGCAATA
>JAYEMY010000135.1:0-3489 GCA_034718455.1 Thermodesulfobacteriota bacterium | reverse complement strand
AAAGGTTCAGGGTTTAGGGTTACAAAGTTGCAGCTCCAACCTGCCTGTATTTGTTGGATATGTGTTCGGATACAAGGTTAAAGAGCAGGGTGAAAGCAAATAATACAACGCCCGTGGCGAACAGGGCATAATAGTGATCGCTCTGGAAAGGGGCCTCTGCCATTTCCGCTGCAATGCTGGCAGGCATGGGCCGGACCGGGTCAAATATTGAGGACGGCAACTGGGCCGCTCCACCGGCAATCATAAGTACTACCATGGTCTCGCCAATAGCCCTCGACATGCCCAGAATGATGGCAGTCGAGATGCCGGAGAGAGATGCTGGAAGGATTACCCTGGCGATGGTCTCCCATTGGGTAGCTCCCAGGGCCAGAGAGGCCTCTTTGAGTTCCAGGGGTACGCTATAAATGGCATCTTCAGAGATACTGCAGATAGTCGGGACGGACATGAATGCCAGCATAAGTGACGCATTGAAAAGATTTAAGCCGGTGGGGATATTAAAGGTTTCCTGAAGGAAAGGAGCAACTATTACCATGCCGAAGAAACCAATGACAACAGAAGGAAGGGCTGCCAGAAGCTCCACAATAGGCTTAACCCATTCCCGCAGCCGGGCAGAGGCAGACTCTGCAAGATAGAGGGCGGTCATCACCCCCAGCGGAATGGAAATAACAGCGGACATGGCAGTAACAGCCAAGGATGCCACGATCAGTGGAAAGATACCAAAATCCGGGGGCTCGTCAGTGGGGTACCAGTACCGTCCGAACAGAAAATCGTAAACAGAAACCTTGCTGAAGATAGGAAGACCTTCACAAAACAAAAAAACGACAATTAAGGTCAATATTGTTATGGAAGTCAGTGCGACAGAGAAGAAAAAGAAGCGTATTGTACGCTCCTTTCTCTGACGGCCTTTTCCGGTCTGCCTATTTTTTTTCATTTTGTTTTAAGTAAATCCTGGATGGTTCCCCATTATTATGCCGAATCATTCCCACGGCATTATCGTTTTACTGGCACAACGTGGGGGCGAATACATGGATTCGCCCCTACGGGATATTGATAATTTAATACAAAGGTACATACCTCGCGTCACGCACGTATTTTTGCCCCTTTTCCGGGTTCAAAACAAAGTTGATAAAGTTGAGCGTATCTCCCTTTGGCCAGCCGCTTGTGAACATATAAAGAGGTCTGCTGACAGGGTATGTGCCGTTCAGAGTTGTTTCCTCAGACCCCACGATCTTATCAACCATTAAAGCCTTTATGCTTTCATCCAGATATCCAAGGCTGATGTACCCAATAGCGTTTTTGTTTTTTGAAACAGCCTGCGCAATAGCTCCGTTGGAGGCCTGAAGGAGGGCGCCTGGAAAAACCCTTTCCTTTTTCATGACTTTCTTATGCCAAACCTCGTAGGTCCCGGAGGATGTGTCGCGGGAAATGACCACTATCGGCCTGTCGGGGCCGCCCAATTCTTTCCAGTTGTTATTTTCTCCTTTATAGATAGCCTTAAGCTGATCCATGGTCAGATTTATTACAGAGTTGCTGGGGTGGACTACCGGAACAATACAGTCATAGGCAACAGCAAAAGGCACTGGATATGCGCCTTTTTCCACAGCAAGACTTACTTCCTTTGGTTTTATAAATCGGGAGCTGTCCGCGATATCAGTGCTTCCATCAATAAGGGCCTTGATACCATTACCGGATCCGCCACCGGAAATAGATATCTTCACATCCGGATTTTGCTTCATGTAGGCTTCCGCCACTTTTTGTGCAATCGGTAAAACCGTGGTGGAACCTTTGATTACCAGATTTCCTGCCAATACTATGGTTGATGTAAAAGAAAAAATCAATACCAGTGCAAGTACAGCGATACGTTTCAATTTCATCTCCTTGTCCTCCTCGTAACATAAATTTGAAATAAGATGTTGTGATTCCGCTGAAAATACCCCATCTGCTGCGTTGCATAAGAGCTGCAAGGGGTCTATTTCGATAGCTCTTTGAGCTTGAATCTGATTTCACCGCCTTGCATCTGAAATATTTTGAGCGGAATCCGGTTCCAGGATTTGTTGCAATGTAATCATGTTATAGATTACTTTGGTATTGGATTATTATCTCTAATTATTAGATTCTGATTAGAAATGAATTAAAATTCGATGAAATTATACGCCAAAATCCCATCCCCCATCATTCCAATATTCTCTTGCAATTCTGCGGGATGAAACTTAGTGGATCTGAATCCTCATGAAGAGAATAAACCTTAACCACTCTTCGGAAAATAATTACTCCAAAACGCTCTCAGCATATGGCTGGAAATCATAGTCTACAAACCTTAAAAATAGGCCCGGTGGTCTTGCCCAACCCCGTGTTCCTTGCTCCGATGGCAGGGATTACGGACTATCCTTTCAGGTGCCTTGCCAGGTCCTTCGGGGCGGGATTGGTAGTAAGTGAAATGATATCTTCCCAAGCCCTTGTACGTAACAGCGTCCGATCTGTCCGAATGGCCGGTACTGCTGAAGAGGAATTCCCCCTGGCAGTGCAGATCTCGGGATCAGACCCGGTTGTTATGGCTGAAGCCGCCCGGATTAACGAGTCCATTGGCGCAGCAATAATTGACATAAATATGGGTTGTCCGCAGCGTAAAATTGTAAAGACCGGGGCCGGTGCAAGCCTCATGCGTGATGAGGTGCTGGCAGGAAGGGTCATAGAGGCAATTGTAAAAGCAGTAAGTGTACCTGTTACTGTCAAGATCCGTCTGGGTTGGGATCACAAAAGCATAAATGTAGCTAGAATCGCCAAAATCGCTCAGGATTCCGGCGCTTCTCTTGTTACGGTCCATGGCAGGACCCGCAGCCGGATGTTCTCCGGAAAAGCTGACTGGCCGGCAATCAGAGAAGTAAAGAAGGCTGTATCTATTCCTGTAATTGCAAACGGAGACATCCAAAGTCCGAAGGATGCAAGCCTTTGCCTTGATGTCTCAGGGGCGGACGGGATCATGATAGGAAGAGGTGCCCTTGGCAGGCCCTGGTTATTCGATCAGATACTCCATTTCCTGGAAACAGGCGAGGACAAAAGACCTCCAGGCATTGAAAATCAATATGCCGTAGCAAAAAAACATTTCGAGCACATTGTTGGCTTCTATGGACTCCCAGTGGGCTTGTGGCTTTCCCAAAAACACTTGGCCTGGTACACCAAAGGCCTTCACGGGAGTGCGCTATTCAGAAAATCCCTGAATAACACTAAATCATTTGATGAAGTAAAGGAGTTGCTCAGACGTTTTTATGAAACCTTAGGAACGGGAGATAAATAAATTGAACAAAAATTACAGGATTTTTTGTTGTATTCAAGGCGCGAGGAGCGAGCATAACGGGTTATGTGATCGACGAGCAACGAAGAAGACGGCAAAAAAGACGTTAATTTGTGCCTGAACGAAAACCCCCTATTTTGAGGTTCGGGGTGGGTTGTATTTGCCGCTTAACTTCCTTTTGCTGAAGAATATGCCCA
>JAYEMY010000134.1:1690-3518 GCA_034718455.1 Thermodesulfobacteriota bacterium | reverse complement strand
ATGGATGGACAAAGAGCAAAAACAATTGATAAAGCGATGGGATAATGCCGAACACTTTCCCAGTTTGCCTGGATTTCCTTGTCATATCCATCTTGGCCGGGAGGACAATGTACAATCTTCCAAACCGTAACCGTTCACACTCCCTGGCAGCCGACAGGCTTTTGCAGGGTTTCAATCGCGGACAAGGTTGCACCAAAAGGCGTATTCTCAATGGATTGTGCTTTGAAACCCGAAAAAGGCTGTTGGCTGTCAGGGGGGGAGTGAATGATTACTCCAAACCGATAAATAGTCTTGAACTTATTGATATTATCGAGGAAGAAATCAAAAACAAGCAGTTGGTTTTGTGTATCTGAGAGTCTAAACTCGAACTATGAAACTATCAGAACGAGACATCACTTCAATAGTAAGCAGGCTGGTACAGACTGCAAACCGTGAACTGCCACAGGATGTCGAGTCGGCCCTCCTGGCTGCAAGGGAGAGAGAGAAATCACAGACCGGCAGGCTGATGCTTGATATTATAGTAGAAAATGCGGGTCTTGCTAGGCAGACCGGTCTTCCCATATGTCAGGATACAGGTATTGATGTTGTGTTTGTGCAAATAGGTCAGGAGCTTAATATTGAGGGCGATCTGGTTAGGGCCATAAATGAGGGGATTGCTCAAGGTACAAGAGAAGGCTGGCTGAGATGCTCTGTTTGCGATCCTATTACCAGGAAAAACACAGGGGACAACACTCCTGCGGTTGTCCATGTCGAGCTGGTGGCCGGTGACAGCCTGGAGATTTCTATACTACCAAAGGGCTGTGGAAGCGAAAATATGAGTGCCATAGTGATGCTCCCGCCTTCTGCGGGCGAGGATGGCATTGTGAGGGCGGTAGCAAATCAGGTGCTAAAGGCCGGACCGAACCCCTGTCCTCCAGGGATAATAGGCATAGGCATCGGCGGTACCATGGAAAAGGCGGCGCTGTTTGCCAAAAAGGCCCTGTTGAGACCTGTGGGTTCGAGAAATCCAAGGGATGATTTGGCAGAGCTGGAGGACCTGATCTTTGCCCGAATTAATGGCCTGGGGATTGGTCCTCTGGGTCTTGGCGGGTCTGTTACATCTCTTGGTGTGGTAGTGGAGGTTTATCCCTGTCATATAGCAAGCCTCCCTGTAGCAATAAACATCCAGTGTCATGCTGCCAGGCATTGCACAGCTAAGTGGAGCGATGGGTCATGGGTCATTAAGGGTCAAGGGTCAGTGGTCAGTGGTCAAGGGTCAAGGGTCAAGGGTCACTTTCCCATGCCTCTTGCGCAGAGAGTTGTTCGGATCGAACTCCCACTGTCAAAATCGGCAATACGGGACCTGCGGGCTGGTGATTGGGTGTTGCTCAACGGTGTTGTTTATACGGGGCGGGACCAAACCCATCGTCGATTGGTGGAAATGTTGGATAGGGGCGATCCTTTGCCTGTAGATCTCAGTGGTCAGTTAATATACTATGTGGGTCCCTCTCCAGCCCCGCCGGGAAGGCCTGCGGGTTCCGCAGGGCCAACTACCAGCTACCGAATGGATGCCTATACACCCCGCATGCTGGCTGAAGGCGTGTTTGCCACAATGGGAAAGGGAAGGCGCTCCCCTGAGGTGAAGGCCGCTCTGAAAGAACACGGGGCCGTGTATTTTGCGACAACAGGGGGTGCAGGGGCCTATCTGGCGAGCTGCATAGAGTCCTGCGAGCTAATTGCATTTCCAGAGTTGGGTCCTGAGGCCCTGTACCGGATGAAGGTTAAGGACTTTCCGGCCATTGTGATCAACGATATAACAGGTGCGGATTTCTATGAGAGTGCAATCAAA
>JAYEMY010000134.1:0-1590 GCA_034718455.1 Thermodesulfobacteriota bacterium | reverse complement strand
TTGTAATACCCAAAAACAGCCAAGCTTCTTGACACAAAATAGGTGTCATGATATAAAATTTTGCTGTGTGTAGGGCAATTTTTGAAGGAAAATCAAGAATTCGCGTACCTTGGACAGACAATATATTATATGTTTTCTGTCCAAAAATTATATCCCAAGTAACTTATTAAAGGAGGTTAATTATGGCTGATTTCTACATCAAGGTCTTGATGGATGATGAAAAACTTAAAAAGATTGAAGCTGCCGGATTGGCTGATCAAGTTCAGGAAATTGACGGCAAAAAGGCAATTCAGGTGGGAATGACCAAGAAAGATAAAAAGAAACTCTGTAAGGGCTTTAAGGACTTAGCATTTGATTCTTCGAATGCCTGTGTACTTCCTGAAGATGCGGAGAATACTCTGATGGGTATTGTTGGGGACATGGGGACTCTGGAAGTTATGAAGGTTGCAATAACCAAACTCTACAATCCTCTTGCAGGAAAGAGCATTCGAACACTTAACTAGGCGGAATTTTTTGGAAAGAGTTCTTTTTAGGACAACAGATCTACTTAAAATACCTTTATATGTAACAATTTCCAAACAACAGATTATTTCTTAACTTCAAGTTTCTTGTATTCAAAATTATTCACAGATTAGTTCGTGGCTGGTAACTCAGGGTTCATGGCTACCAGCTATGAGCTAATTTTGTCGATTGAGCCGGATTACTTGCGGTGATAATGGGTCTGGTTCACAGATCAAAAGGTGTTAAGCTCTCATAACCATTCTCAGTAACAACGAGTGTTTGTTCAAATTGGGCAGAAAGTGATCCATCCGCGGTTACTACTGTCCACCTATCTTCCAATATCCGAACATTTTTTCTTCCCATATTTATCATGGGTTCAATTGTAAAAACCATACCGGGAACGAGGCCTACACCCTTTCCTCTAACGCCGTAATGGGGGACCTCTGGAGATTCATGGAATTCAAACCCAACACCATGACCAACAAATTCCCTGACCACTGAGCACCCTTCCCCTTCAGCATATTTCTGTATGGCCCATCCAATATCTCCTATTGTATTTCCCGGGCGCACCATGGACATGCCGGCCTTTAGACTATTGCGGGCAACTCTGACGATTTCCCGGGCCTCGGAATTGGGTGAGCCCACGAAAAAAGTCTGGTTTGCATCGGCATAATATCCATTCAAGATGGGAGTTACGTCCACATTCACAATATCCCCATCCTTTAATATCAGGTTGCCGGGGATTCCGTGGCAGACAACTTCATTTACCGAAACACAAACGCTTTTTGGAAAACCTCTGTAATTCAGAGGCGCAGGGATGGCATTATTTTTAATAGTGAATTCATGAACCAGGGTATTAATATCATCGGTGATTATTCCCGGCCTAATCTCATCCTTCACCAATCGCAGGAGTTCCTGGACTAACTCTCCAGCCTTCCTGATGCCTTCGATATCCTTTTTTCCCTTGAGTCGAATTCTGTATTTCTGTAAATATAGATTTTTGATATCATAGTATCCGGCGCCTTTTTTAAGAAGACAACATTTTTTATACTTCAGTCCGCTTCCACAAGGGCACGGATCATTTCGCCC
>JAYEMY010000133.1:0-3518 GCA_034718455.1 Thermodesulfobacteriota bacterium | reverse complement strand
CGTATCCGCATACCAGGTCTCAGTGTGCCTTCTACAACCCTGATCAACACAACTGTCCCTTGATACGAATCAAACCATAAATCAAAAACAAGTGCCCTAAGTGGTTGACAGGGATCTCCTGCAGGAGCTGGAATCCGGCGTATTACCGCTTCCAGGATCTCTTTTGTACCCAGACCCTCTTTTGCACTTGCCAGTATAGCCCCGGAGGTATCAAGTCCTATGATGTCCTCTATTTCTTGTGTAACCCTTTCAGGGTCTGCACTAGGCAAGTCAATTTTGTTCAGTACAGGTATGATCTCAAGGTCATTTTCCAGTGCCAGGTAGACATTGGCCAAAGTCTGGGCCTCCACACCCTGGGTAGCATCAACTACAAGGATAGCCCCTTCGCAGGCTGCAAGACTCCTTGAGACTTCATAAGAAAAATCCACGTGGCCGGGCGTATCTATCAGATTAAACACATAGGTCTCTTTATCTTCAGACCGATATTTAAGCCTTACCGTCTGGGCCTTGATAGTAATTCCTCTCTCCCTTTCCAGTTCCATCTGATCAAGAAATTGCTGTTTCATTTCTCTGGCGGATACTGTACCGGTAAATCCCAGAATGCGGTCAGCAAGAGTAGACTTGCCGTGATCAATATGGGCAATTATCGAAAAATTACGAATTTTTTTCGGATCTGTCATAACCATCTATTTTTTCTTGATTTCCTTTGCGCCTTTGCGTGAGGTTCTTTTAAAAAGTGTAAACCCCAAAAACGAAGAATATTTAATTTTTTCTGTGTAAAGTTAAGAAAAAAGAAAAACTTACCGAAGTAATAAATAGGCAAAAAATAAACCATATCTCAGCTTTGCCGGTAAACCGATAATGGAGCCAAATGAAATTCCCTTCTCTGCCAAAAAAATGGGGGCAGCGTCAACACCCCACATTGGGGCTGGATATAGGTTCACACAGCATAAAGATTGTTGAGCTTTCCAACAGCGGAACAAACCATACTCTCAGATGCGTAGGCCGTGCCTTGGTGCCACCCCAGGCCATAGTAGATGGTTCAATAAAAGAACCGGATAAAGTTGCCGAGGTACTAAAGGCACTTCTAGGCAATCTTCGGCCCAAAACTAAATACGCGGCCACATCTATCGCTGGCTATTCTGTCATTGTCAAGAAAATAATCGTTCCATATCAGGACGAAGTCGAGATAGAACGCAATTTGATTTTCGAAGCAGAAAAATACGTACCGTTTGAAATAGAAGATGTTTATGTAGATTTTCATGCGCTGTATGGAGAACGCAAAACAAGCAGTGGGACAGAAATTTTCCTTGTTGCTGCCAAAAGAGAAATTGTTGATGAATACGCCGTCCTTATACAGGAAGTCGGTTTGTCCCCGGCAGTGGTGGATGTGGATGCATTTGCCCTTGGGAATGCCTTTGAAGGTGCCCTTGGCCTTTTAAATGAACCTATAGTCTTAGTGGACATTGGGGCCCAAAAAACAAACATCAACATAGTTTTACAAGGCACATCTCTTTTTGCAAGAGACATGGCATTTGGAGGAACTCAGCTTACAGAGGCTATTCAAGAAGCTACAGGACTGGAATATGTAGATGCGGAGAGGATAAAAATCGCCGGATCTGAAGACATGGCAATCATGAAAGAAGTGACCTCGGTGTGCAACGAGTTATGTAGTGTTTGGGCATCAGAACTGAAAAAAGCAATAGATTTCTACAGGGCAAATTCAAGTACGGAAGAGTATCCCACGCAAATATACATCAGTGGGGGTTCTGCCTTTTTAAAAGGGCTTGATATGTTTTTTGACGACATAATAGGCCTGCCGGTAAAAATATTAAATCCCTTGCATGGTTTTTCTGTCGATCGTGGCATAGAGCCTGAGTATATTTCCTCTGTCGCTTCACAAATGGCAATAGCCACAGGACTTGCGCTGAGGACCCTGACAAAATGATTCAAATAAACCTCCTCCCTGTTCGAGAATGGCGTAAAAAAGAGGCGGTTTGCCAACAGCTTTCAATCTTTGTCCTGTCTCTAATCATTTTGATGTGTGGTTTATTGGCTGCAGGAGTCACGATCCAAAAAAAGGTAAAGGCTCAACTGTTAGAGCTGGCATCATTGGAAATGAATATATCAAAATTCGCTTATGTAGAAAAAAAGATAGAAAAAATAAATAAAAACCGACAACAAGTCGAAAATAAATTTGAGGCCATAGAAAAACTTCAAGAAGGTCGTACAACAACGGTTAAAATCTTGGATGAAATTGTCAGTTCAATACCTATTGATCGTTTATGGCTTACTAAATTAAGCCTTAAGGAAAACAATGTGCAACTTGGTGGAGTCGCCCTTGATAACCACACAGTAGCTCTTTTTATGCGACGCCTTGAAACATCACCAATGTGTAGATCAATAAACTTGATAAATACCAGGCAGAAGTCAATCCAGGGACATGCTCTTATGGAGTTTGGGCTTCAACTGAATATTCAGACTCAGTAAATTAAGCTATTAGCGGTTAACAGTTAGCTTAATGATTACGGAATATTTTTACTGTTATTAACTTGCATCCTGTTGAATGCAGCTTTGCTGCCCCCTTAGGGGATTCAACAAGGTGAACCCATTGGGAATATTTTTAATTAACGTAATACCTTGATTCTTTAAAGCTAAATGCTAATGGCTAACAGCTAATCGCTCAATTTACGTTACAAAGAGAGCTAAAAAGTCGTGAAATTTAACAAACCAAGCTTGAAGATACCTCCCAGACTTTTCCAAACTGTCTACTCCCTTCCTATTTGGCAGAAAGCCGGCATATGGTTGCTTGTCTTAGTTATTCCTATGGCCCTGTTCTGGTTTTTTTTCCTGTCTGATCGTTTAGACGCAATGAAGGTTATGTCAGAGAAGATCCCGGAACTAAAGCAAGAGTTGGTAACGCTGGAAGCAAAGTCAAAACAGATCCCTCAATTGGAAAAAGAATTGAATATCATGATGGGAATTTTACAGAAGGCATTGAAGCTGTTGCCGGAAAAAGAAGACATCCCGACATTTTTGCCTGAGATTTCTTCACTTGGTAATGAGGCCAGACTGGATTTTTTATCCTTTAAACCACAAAAGGAACAGCCAAAGGCCTTTTACGCTGCTATTCCCATTAACATGGAATTCAATGGGCCATTTCATAATACCGTCGATTTTTTTGATAATATCAGTCGCATGGCTCGCATCGTGCACATAAAAGCGGTCTCAATGGGAAAGGCCAAGAAAACCAAGAAGGTCTGGAGTCAGAAGGGATCTGCAACCGGCAACCAAAAAACCGAGGTTTCAAGCGAAGCAGCATCAATAAAAGGGGGCGAAGAGGGTCCTGCTCAAGGCCAAGAGGTCAAGCGAGACAGTACGTGGATAATACATACTCGTTGTGAGGCCGTAACCTATCGTTTTCTCAGCCCGGAAGAACAACAGGCGAAAAAGAAGAAAAAGAAAAAGAAATAAACGACATGAGCAAGCAGGCCATAACAAAAATTTATTATAGAGAG
>JAYEMY010000132.1:0-3524 GCA_034718455.1 Thermodesulfobacteriota bacterium | reverse complement strand
CCAAAAAAAATGCAGATAATGGTAAGCCAATGACTCTCCCCGTCAAATAGCCAGACATCCAGATAATGCCCGGTAATCGCCCCGGCAAAGATAGAAAAAACCACAGACATCGCAATAGCACTGGCAACACTGAGACTGCGAAACTGCGATGCAAGTTCCTCTTTTATAGTGCCCATGTATCACCATAACTTATTTGCCGGTAGGCTAACTCCATTCATTAAACTGAACGGGGCCTCATTCATTTTTATATTATTAAAAAACTCTCCCAAAAAAACCTTCCTGGAGAATTGAATTATCAATTAGCACAGGAAAACACAACTGTCAATCCATTTGTATCAAACCGGCCACTGATTTCTTCCCTTCTAACCAAGATTCTTGAATGCGGATTCAGCATCCTGGAGGGTCTCTTCAATCACGTCCCATCCGTGGGCCAGGGAGACAAAACCTGCCTCAAATTGAGATGGAGCCAGATAAACCCCCTGCTCCAACATATTCCTGAAAAAGCGGGCATAAAGGGCAGTATCGGACTTAAGGGCAGACTCAAAATCAACAACAGGACCGCTTTGGCCAAAAAAAGTCGTCATCATGGACCCTATACGCTGCAAACAACAGATTACCCCATGTCGCTCGGCCAGGTCCACAAAACCATTTTCCAGGGCCTCTGCCTTTTCTTCAAGGACTTCATAGAATCCCGGACGGCTCACTACGTCAAGGGTTGCAAGGCCGGCCGCAGTGGCAAGTGGATTCCCTGACAAGGTCCCCGCCTGATACACAGGACCCACAGGGGCTATCTTTTCCATAATTTCATGTTTTCCGCCATAGGCCCCTACGGGCAATCCCCCACCAATTATTTTTCCAAGACAGGTAAGGTCCGGCCTCACATAAAAATACTCTTGGGCCCCACCCGGAGCCAGCCTGAAACCAGTAATTACCTCGTCAAATATAAGAACTATGCCCTTTTCTTCGGTCCACTCCCGCAATTTAGGGAGAAAATCTTCTCTTGGTGGGACTACGCCCATATTAGCAGGGATTGGTTCCACAATAATCGCTGCTATCTCATCCCCCTCTCTGTCCAGGACAGTCTTGAGGGCCTTTAAATCATTAAACGGCACAGCCAATGTATTAGATACAACCTCCTCAGGCACTCCCGGACTTCCAGGGATACCAAGGGTAGCCAAACCGGAGCCCGCTTTTACCAGAAAGGAATCCGAATGTCCGTGATAACAGCCATCAAATTTCAAAATCTTTTTTCGGCCCGTATATCCCCTGGCCAGACGGACAGCGCTCATAGTGGCCTCTGTGCCTGAGCTTACCAGCCTCACCTGCTCAATGGACGGCACAAGCTCAACTATTTTCTGTGCCAGGGCCACTTCACGCCAGGTCGGCGCTCCGAAACTGGTACCGGATGCAAGGGCCTCGGCGACTGCCGCCCTTACCTCAGGGTGTGCATGCCCGACAATCATCGGACCCCAGGAGCAGACATAGTCGATATACTGGTTCCCATCTACGTCATATAAGTAACAACCCTCTCCTTTCTTTACAAATATAGGATCGCAACCCACTGACTTGCATGCGCGTACAGGGCTGTTTACTCCACCCGGAATCAGCTCCTGGGCCTTTTGGAAATAAATATTTGACAAGTGATGATGCATTTGGCCTCCTACTGTATCTAAAATGAGCGATTAGCCTTTACCCGCAAAAATCTCCTCTTACCCACCTTCAGGACCGCCTGGGGCGCTCGGACCTCAATTTCCTCTGCCTGCACCTTGGTGCCATCAATACTGACCGCACCCTGTTTGATGAGTCGCCTGGCGTCAGACGTACTTGCCACAAGACCAGCCTCCTTGAGAACTCTGGGAAGATAGATTGTCTTTTCGTCTGAAGATAGCCTGAACTCAGGGATGTCATCAGGGACCTCTCCCCTGCTGAACCGAGCCTCAAAATCTACTTTTGCAGCGCCTGCGGCCTGATCGCCCTGAAATCTTTCCACAAGCTCCAGTGCAAGCCGTGTCTTCACATCCTTGGGATGAAGACGACCGTCGGCAATCCCGTCCTTAAGCCCTTTTATCTCATCCAGATCAAGACTGCTCAGCAATTCAAAATACCTGAACATCAGATCATCTGAAACGGACATAAGTTTTCCAAACATATCCTGAGACGGTTCAGTAATCCCGATATAATTGCCCAGAGACTTGCTCATCTTCCGGACCCCGTCCAGCCCTTCAAGAAGCGGCATGGTTATTACAACCTGGGGTTCCTGACCGTACTCTTTTTGTATGTGTCGCCCCACCAACAGATTAAAAGTCTGGTCAGTGCCCCCAAGCTCAATGTCCGCCTTCATGGCTACAGAGTCATAGCCCTGCATCAGGGGATAGATAAATTCATGTATTCCTATGGGCTTTTGGGCCTGGAAGCGCTTCTTGAAATCATCCCTCTCCAGCATCCTGGCCACAGTATGCCTGGCACACAGGCGGATCATATCTATGGATTTTATCTCCTGCATCCACACACTATTAAAGACAACCTCAGTCTTTTCCGGGTCAAGGATTTTAAAAATCTGCTCTTTATATGTCCCTGCATTCTCCTGTACCTGCTGAGGAGTGAGAGGAGGCCTTGTCTCGGACTTTCCGGATGGATCTCCTATCAAACCGGTAAAATCCCCTATGAGGAACATCACGCGGTGGCCAAGCTCCTGGAAATGCTTCATCTTCTGTATAAGTACTGTATGTCCCAGGTGCAGGTCAGGGGCGGTTGGGTCAAAACCGGCCTTAATCCTTAAGGGTATACCGGTCTTAATGGCTCTTTTCAGCTTTCCCACCAGCTCATTCTCATCGAGGATCTCCACAGTCCCCCTATGAATGAGCTCCATAGCCTTTTTCAGATCCTGCTCCATATTACATAACCCTACTTCGCATATTCCACGGCCCTTGTTTCCCGTATCACTGTCACCTTGATTTGACCGGGATAACTCAATTCATTCTCTATCTTTTTAGCCACCTCCCGACACAGAAACGGGGTCTCTGCATCAGACACCTTGTCACTGAGAACAACTATGCGTATTTCACGGCCTGCCTGGATGGCATAGGACTTCTTGACACCTGCGAACGACTTGGCAATACCCTCCAAATCTTCCAGGCGCCGCACATAGCTCTCAAGCATTTCCCGCCTGGCCCCGGGCCTTGCTCCTGAAAGGGCGTCCGCAGCCTGCACAAGCACCGCCATCACTGTATCCGGTTTCACATCTTCGTGATGTGCTGCAATGGCATGTACAATATCCTGAGACTCACCATGCTTCCTGGCCAGATCGGCGCCTATAATGGCATGCGGCCCTTCCACCTCATGGTCCACAGCCTTCCCGATGTCATGAAGCAGTCCGGCCCGTTTTGCTTTTTTAACATTGACACCCAACTCAGAGGCCATTATCCCACAAAGAAAAGCGACCTCGATAGAATGCTGCAACACATTCTGGGCATAGCTGGTGCGGAAACGAAGCTTGCCCAACAGCTTTATTAGTTCAGCATGAA
>JAYEMY010000131.1:0-3529 GCA_034718455.1 Thermodesulfobacteriota bacterium | reverse complement strand
TTTGTCCGCGATTATGCAAGATTTAATTTATGGGGGATGGTTCCCTACCATGTGATGTCTAAAAGAGTTGTTTGTGGCTCATGATGACGGAATGTTTGCCCTATGTAGGGGCGAATCTATGTATTCGCCCTTAATTCAATTCCCATTTGGCTGGATTGTTGTTGATGATGTATTCCCGTATGTGATGCAATTCGTTTTTAAATAATGTAGGGGCAAACCCCCTGTGGTTGCATATTGTCAGGGCAGGCAGGCACTGGGGCCTGCCCCTACGGGATATTGCCGAATACATTTTCATTAATTGTAGGGGCGGGTTTCAAACTCGCCCCTACAGGTTGGGGGCACATTCCACAAATATCTCGGATATATCACAACGCATGGAACCATCCCATTTATGGGTAAATAGAATGCTCAGAAGCATGCTGTATCGATTAAAAGGAATTAAAAAAATTGATGAATTAGACCCAAGGAAAAGGAGGTATTCAAACCTGAATATTTAAAAAGGAACAAACAGGACTGATTTTATTCGGCGAGAGAACCCGAGCAACAACGTTGAGGCCGTTTAGGACCTCGTGGGGGACAATCCTGGGCCTCTCACTGAATTCTGGAATCTGGATAAGGGATGATAGGCGGCTTGAAACAGAGCACGCCGGATACTGATAACGATTAGATCCAGGATTCGCTATAGGTGAGAATTCCGTCGGACCTTTTGCAAGAGCTGTTACAGGATCAATAAGGAATCTGCGCTTGCTAGACATTCAAGTGTTCAACTAGCTGTTTTTAAAAAAGAAGTTTTTTAACTTAACAGGGGTAAGATAGGATGTCCCCCACGTCCACAAACAAATTCTCCCACCTTTTTGACCCGGCCAGAACCACCCTGGGATATCCGGATTTCTACAGCTGGCAGTTGTTTTGGCAGTATCGTTAAATAAAATCAACTTTATGACTTGAAAAACCAGATTACGTTAACTATAATTAACACCATGAAGATCCGACTCTTACCTCATGAACGCAAAATACTTAAAGATATGGGCCTTGTCCTTCGGGATGCCAGGCTTGCCTGCGGTGAACCCCAGGATGTATTTGGCGGGCGTATAGGAGTCTCCCGCCAGACCCTTGCGAAGATGGAGTTGGGGTATCCCGCGACATCAATCGGGGCCTGGATAAAGGCCAGCGCCGTTCTTAGCCGTCTCGGTACCTGGAACGAGGTCCTGAGGGCACCATCGGATCCATTTGCGGAATACGATAGTGCCCAAGAGCGGCTGGAGCGCATCAAGAAGGCAAGAGCAAGAAGGCCGAAGGAATAGGCATGGAAAGAGAAGTCAACCTCTATGTGTTTGTCGTTCTTGAAGGCGGCAAGTGCCTCAAGGCCGGAAGACTCCTGTCGAGAAACCTCCATTTCCCCGGGAACTTCGAGGGATTTTTTCGTTACGAACGAAAATATCTCGAAAATTCAGATTCCTATCCTTTGGATCCTGTTCACTTGCCGCTTTCGGATGAGACTTTCATGGCGGCTCGGCCAGCCTCCGGAATCCACGGGGTTTTCGAGGATTCTCTTCCCGATGCCTGGGGACGGAGACTCCTCGTGGAAAAGGCGGGACTTCGAAAGACGCATTACGCACCGGTGCATCTTCTCAATGCCCTCGGCGGAAGCGGTCTCGGGGCTCTTTTGTATTCGAGCCGGGATAAGACGCCGGATATTGTGGATGGCAGCATCGATTTCACTGAAATCGATGCTGCACTAAAAGAGGCCCAGCGCTTTGAAACAGCGGTTGATCCAGGTGGGCTTCGCTTCCTTCTCTCCGGGGGGATCTCTGCGGGAGGCGCGCGGCCCAAGGTCTTGGTACGGCACAAGGAAGCGGCCTGGATCGCCAAATTTCCAAGTGTCCATGATGTAGATCCACAGACAAACGTACTCCTTGAAGCAGCCGGACTTGAGCTGGGGGAAAGGGCCGGCCTTATCATACCCGACTTCAAGGTGTGCAGAGTGTGGAACCGACCTGTGCTGCTGGTCCGGCGTTTCGATGTCGTTCCAACGGGAAGGCGGGCCCTTCTGAGCTTTCGCTCACTCCTTGCCGTTGACGACTTCCCGGACTTCATCTCCTATGCGGATCTTGCAGAGATCGTGAGGAGGGTGTCGGTCGACCCCAGGATTGACGTGGACTTGCTCTTCAAACAGATGGTGGTCAACGTCTGCCTTTTCAATACCGATGACCACCTCCAGAACTTCTCGATGGTCCACGGGAAAGCCGGTTGGCGGCTTTCTCCTGCCTATGATCTCGTCCCAAACGTCTGGCGCGAAGAACAACTCCTCAAAATCAACGGAAAGCACACCGGCATTACCCTGGAGGATCTTCTTTCCGAAAGCCGGGAATTTGGCCTTTCACGCAAAAGGGCGTTGAACTTGACTGAAGAAGTACTGGACGGCATGGCGGGAGGGGAAAGGCTTTTTTCCGAAATTCCAGGGGAAGCAACCGAAGGCATACGGCGCCGGATACGAAAACGCTTGGGAGTGTTTAGGGGATGTCTGTGAATTAAGAAATTGCGGGACAAGAGGTTGAAATTCAGCCTAGTGTCATGTCAAGTGAGAAGTGACGCAAGATTGCGAAGTAATTTTATCTGCCTGCAAGGCACGACTGAGGGAGCATAGCAGTGCTATGTAACTGAAGGAGTAACGCAGTCAGGCAGGTAAAAGGACAAGCAAGATGCGTCAGTTGTTGCTTGACAGGACACTAGAGGTAATAGGATCAGGGAGAACCTGGTGGAGTTCATCGATCAAGTATGTGAGAAGAACAGCATCAATCCAGAGGAACTTCGAATGGGTAGTCATCGCGTTTGTATCTCACAGGTCAGGCTGCAGTTAGCGTATCAATTGGTAGAGGATTATAGAATCCCCTTGGCAGAAGTAGCCCGACAACTCGGAGTTTCTATGTCTGCCATTTCCAAAGCAATTACAATGAGAACGAAAGAATAGGTCAAGTTAGTCAATTACGTCCCCAATTTTCCCTGCATGTCCGCAATCCCCAGCCAAGCTCTTTGAATCGTTCGAGATCTTCCTTGCCTTCAAGGGCCAGTGACCAAACCGTCGGCTCTGTCCAGTTGTGCTTTTCTGCTACCTGTGTGTTGTCTTCCACGTTATTTCACCATAAATTAATCACATTAAAATACGGTGGTGCTTCTGCAATCTTTCTAATACATCCACCTACACTGGAAGCTGATCATTGACATTGTACTTGGGGCTTCGCCCCAAACCCCAGGGTTTTTTGAGGCATAGAGAGAACAGAGTAGCAAGGATTGCTCGGATTGTCTATAACAAACTTTCGCAACAGTGTCTGCCTACGAGATAAATTTAAAAAAAATAGCCGCGCCTCATCAACAGGCTATCACAAAATGGCCAAAGTCGAGTAAGGTGGCTTCCCTCTTGTTTTCTCTTCTTCAACTACATATTTTTTCCTTTGTTTATGAGCGGCCATTACTCTTTTAACTGTAGCCTCTCCTATTCCCAGTCCGTGTGCAACTCTCCCTGTTGCAT
>JAYEMY010000130.1:0-3545 GCA_034718455.1 Thermodesulfobacteriota bacterium | reverse complement strand
TGAGGTCTTCTTCATGGTTTTTATAAAATCTATGAGATTACAACAGCTTCCACCATATCTTTTCGTGGCACTTGATCGAATGAAGACCGAGGCATTGGGAAAAGGTGTAGATGTTATTGATTTGGGAATTGGTGATCCGGATCTTCCCACACCCAGGTTTATTGTGGAGCGGATGATAGCTGCTGTTCAGAAGGCGCATTATCACAGTTATCCCTCATCTTCAGGTATGCTTGCCTTCCGGGAAACAGCCGCCGGCTGGTACAAAAAGAGATTTGACCTGTCCTTTGATCCTGTCAACGAGGTAGCCGCCCTTATAGGATCAAAGGAGGCAATAGCTCACTTCCCTCTCGCCTTTGTAGAACCCGGTGATGTAGTGCTGGTCCCAACACCGGGCTATCCTGTTTATAATATCGGTACGTTATTTAGTGGCGGAGAGACTTACTATCTGCCGTTAATTGCTGAAAACGACTTTCTGCCGGATCTTGATTCCATACCGGGCGATATCCTTAAAAGGGCAAAAATCCTGTGGATCAATTACCCGAATAATCCCACTGCTGCAGTGGCCCCGCCGGAGTTCTTTGCCGGGGTTGTGGACTTCGCAAAAGAAAATAACATTATCGTGTGTCATGACAATGCTTACAGCGAAATGACATACGACGGATACATTGCCCCGAGCTTTCTCGATACCCCGGGTGCCAGGGACATAGGACTGGAGTTTCATTCCTTGTCAAAGACCTACAACATGACCGGCTGGCGTATAGGATTTGCCGTTGGAAACCCGGACCTGATCGGTGCGCTGACACAGGTAAAGTCCAATGTGGATTCAGGGCAATTTGAGGCCATTCAAGAGGCCGGCATTGCAGCCCTTGAAAGTGACCAATCCTGTGTTCGTGAAATGCAGGAAATATATTCCGAGCGCAGGGACGTGCTGGTATCAGGCCTTCGAGATCTGGGTATTGACACCCCTTTTCCCAAAGCCACGTTTTATATCTGGACTCCGGTGCCTCAGAATTATACATCTCAGGATTTCAGCACATTACTCCTTGAAAAGGCCGGGATAGTGTGCACTCCGGGAAACGGCTTCGGCGATTCCGGTGAAGGTTATGTGCGTATGGCATTGACTGTATCAAAGGAACGTATGCGAGAAGTTATTGAGAGACTCAGAAAAATTCTTTAATGAAATTACAGAAAACGGCCTATATCGGCCTTGGAGCCAATCTTGGGAATAGGATTGAAAACTGTATTAAGGCCCTTGGCCTTTTGTCCGCCCATCCCGAAATAGAGGTATTGCGCTGCTCACAATGGTATGAGACCGAACCGGTGAACATAAATACACCCCAATGGTTTATAAATGCCGTGGCGGAAATAATTACAGCCCTTGGCCCGGAGGACTTGCTTTCCAATCTGCTTGCAATTGAAAAAACCATGGGTCGAGACCGCTTGGGAACCAAAGACAGGCCTATTGACCTGGATTTGCTCTTCATGGAAGGAGTGCATATCCAAACATCCAATCACCAAATCACCAAATCACCAAATCACCAAATTCACGTTCCCCATCCGCGTCTTTCCACCAGGCGGTTTGTATTGGCCCCGTGGGCTGAGCTTGCCCCTGATCTTTTGCTTGCACCATGGAGTAAAACCGTTTCGGAGCTTTTGGCCGAACTTCCAGAAGACAGCCCGGAAGTCCGAAAATTGAACCACAAAGAAACACAGGAGGGCTACTAGCCCATGGTGCGCTTTATCTTGCTCCTCGCCCTTTTCCTGGCACTCTGCTATGTCATAAAGGGTTTTTTGAAAGGCCTCAAATTACGAAAGGTTTTGAAAACCGGTTCAAAACAGGCCGGCGAGCAGCCGCCCCCCATAACAGATGAACTGGTACAGGATCCGGTATGCGGCATCTATTGCCCGAAGAAGGATGCTTTATCCCTTAATTGGCAAGGAAAGATCTATTACTTCTGCAGCGACAAGTGCAGACAGGAGTTTCGGGATCAAAAAATAACCTGTAATACCGACTAAAAATGAACGTCGAACATCGAACATCGAACGTCCAACATCGAACGTTGAATGGAAAAAAATGTAACCGTTCACGGGTTCAAAGGTTCAGGATTCACCGTTCAGGGTTACAAAGAACTTTACAAGGAACTTAGGGAGACCCATAGATGGTTGAAACTCATTCAGCGTGTACCGTTGAATGTTCGGTATTGGATATTCCGTTTTTTCATTCGACGTTAGACGTTCGATGTTCGATGTTCATCTTTTCATCCGTTCATCCGGATTATCTCCAGCACCAACTCTGCAGCAGCCACCATGTCATCCAGGCTGATATGCTCTGAGGTAGTGTGGACATTCTGCATACCGATTCCCATAACCACTGTAGCAAGGCCTTTGGCGTTGAAGATGTTGGCATCGCTTCCCCCTCCGGTCATATCCAGGCTGAGCTTTCTCCCAAGCCCCTTTGCCGCTTTTACGGCAGTGGTAATCAGGGGATGTCCTTCAGAGACTGACATCAGGGGATAGTCGTCGATAACATCTGTCTTAATCAAGGGTAATCCGGAATTTTCCACAGGCTTAAAATCCAGGGCTATTTTGTGAAAAGTCTCAAGGATCTGGTCCTGGACTTCCCGTAATTTTTCGGGATTGTGGCTTCGGACCTCGCCCTCCAGCTCCACTTCTTCAGGTACTATGTTAGTGGCCTTGCCACCGTGTATCAATCCGACATTTGCAGTGGTATATTCATCAATACGGCCCAGAGGAATTTCTGCCAAGGCTCTGGCCGCAACCTGTATGGCATTTATCCCCAGCTCTGGATGGAGACCCGCGTGGGCAGCTTTGCCGATAATCCTGACTTTGAAACGAATGGCACAAGGGGCTTGATTTATTAAAACATCAGGGTCGCTTGAATCAAGAGCATACCCGGCCCTTGCCTCAAGCAAATCAGGGTCCAGTGACTTTGCTCCCAGCAGGCCTATTTCCTCACATACTGTAAATAGGAATTCAATAGGGCCGTGAGAGATCCTGTGTTTTTTTAATAACCTGGCTGTCTCAATAAGTATGGCTATAGCCGCTTTATCATCAGCACCCAGGACTGTGGTCCCGTCACTCTGAAAAATCCCGTTCTTAAAAATGATCTTGATTCCTCTTCCCGGCTCCACGGTGTCCATGTGGGCATTGAAAAAAAGCGGGGCTATTATTTTTCCCGTCCCCGGGATGCGGGCAATGATGTTGCCGCTCTCAGAGCCTGTCTGACCATGTGATTGATCTTCTGTTACCTCCGCTCCCATTTCTTCTTTCAGGATCCTCTTGATCCAGTCTGCAACAGCCCCTTCTTCTCTTGAAGGACTGTCAATCGAGACAAGTTGCCTGAAGGTATCAGCCAGACGATCGCGATTAATCCTTTTGTGCATCGTAATCATTTACTCCCCCCCTGACAGCCAACAGCCTTTTTCGGGTTTCAAAGCACAATCCATTGAGAATACGCCTTTTGGTGCAACCTTGTCCGCGGTTGAAACCCTGCAAAAGCCTGTCGGCTGCCAGGGAGTGTGAAC
>JAYEMY010000129.1:0-3567 GCA_034718455.1 Thermodesulfobacteriota bacterium | reverse complement strand
TAGCGTCTGTCCAAGACTCCTATTTTACTAAAATGACAGATTTTTTAGTACAAAATTTTGCAATTATTTATCTGAACGTCTATAGCACCCTGAAATACTTCCTGCAACGCACAAGCGGCTTGGTCCTGATCAGCAAACCCTGCGTACGCTCTGGACGAATGGTCCCCTTCTACTTTCCCGTCAAGAATGCTCGGAACGAACGTCCCCTTTTCCGTCCCCTTTTCTGAAAGGGGTAGTATTCAACTTCAAGATCCAGTTTCTGTAACCCGTTTTTTATTCTTTTGATCGTATTGGACGGGACATCACACTTGCCGTATTCATTTCTGATACAATTCTGAAATTTCATTCGACCTGTTCTTTCGAGTAAAAAATGATAGTAACTATTTGTAACCGTTCACGGAACGTTGAAATTAGAAAATAGAAATTGGAAATTTGGCCTTCATGCTTCTGTACTATTGATAAACGCATTTCAATTTTCAAGCCGTGAACGCCTACAACTTTTTTTCAAGGCAAGACATGGCAAAAATCGGGTTGCATGTCAAGCATTAAGTCGTTGTGCAGGATACGTTCAATGGCGTATACTGGGTTTCATTTCCAGTGAATCTTGCGCTTTGCACTGTTTACGTGCTACACACAGGCAGGTTTGGAGAATTTTGAGCGGAATCACTTTTTGCAGTATAATCTTTTTCTGATATGGTGCTGTTTCTGTATTTAATCAAAAAAATCCTTACTCTTGGGCCTACTTTCCTGGGCATAACTCTCATATCTTTCATGGTGATGCACTTGGCCCCGGGAGAGCCCATGAGCCTGCAGGCCGACTTTAATCCCAAAATGACCCCTGAAATGAGAGAGCGTTTGAGGACCCAGTACGGCCTGGACCGGCCCCTGCACATACAATACTTGCAATGGCTTAAGGGGCTTGCTGTGCTGGATCTTGGGCGGTCGTTTTCCCCGGACAGGAGACCCGTTTGGGACAAGATCAAAGAGCGGCTTCCGGTTACCCTGCTCATAAACGTCCTGGCCATAGGCTTGATACTTGTAGTTGCGGTTCCCCTGGGTGTGGCTGCCGCCGTGCGCCATAACAGCTTTTTCGACCAGGTCACTACTGTCCTTGTCTTTATTGCCTATGCGGCCCCGGCCTTCTGGGTGGCCCTGTTACTTATGCTTTACTTAGGAGTATATCTGGGATGGCTGCCCATCTCAGGGCTCCACAGCCTTATGGGGTATGAACAGATGTCAGGTTGGGAAAAGCTGCTGGACTGGTGCCATCACCTGATACTGCCGGTGCTTGTATCTGCTTTGGGCGGACTTGCTGGGCTGTCACGCTATACCAGATCCTCAATGCTTGAGGTCTTAAGGCAGGACTATATCACTACTGCAAGGGCAAAGGGTCTGCCGGAAAGAAAGGTGATCTACCGACATGCCTTGAGAAACGCCCTCTTACCCTTAATAACCATCCTGGGCCTGTCTATTCCTGGCCTTATAGGCGGCAGTGTGATTTTTGAATCCATCTTTGCAATACCGGGAGTGGGTCAACTCATGTGGACCAGCGTTATGGCCAGGGACTATCCTCTGCTCATGGGGAACCTGGTGATAGTTTCGGTGTTGACATTACTCGGAAATCAGTTGGCCGATATGGGCTATGCCCTGGCAGATCCGAGAATTCGTACAGGCGTTCAGATGGAGGATTAAGGGATTGAGGGATCGATTGGCATACAATCCTTTGGCAGTGGCAGGGTTTTTAATAGTCGGAATTCTCTGTCTTGTTGCCCTTTCCGCCCCATGGCTTGCTCCTTATGATCCACAGGCAATAGATACCTGGCACATTCTTGAGTCACCTTCAAAAGCACATCTGCTTGGTACAGATCCGCTTGGAAGGGACTGTCTTTCAAGGCTTATTTATGGAGCGAGAATATCCTTGCTGGTGGGGATTGTAGCTGTCGGAATTGCAACAGTCATTGGTACTATCCTTGGGGCCCTTGCCGGATTCTACGGCAAATGGATAGATGGGCTGATAATGCGTTTCGTGGACATAATACTCTGCTTTCCCACTATCTTTCTTATAATGGCTGTTATTGCCTTTCTTGAGCCATCAATCTTGAACATCATGGCGGTGATAGGTCTCACAAGCTGGATGGGGGTGGCCCGGCTCGTAAGGGCGGAATTTCTGAGTCTCAGACGGCGTGATTTTGTACTGGCAGCCAGGATATCAGGTGCATCCAATGCAAGGATAGTTTTTTCACATATTTTGCCAAATGCAGTGGCCCCTATTCTCGTGGCAACAACACTCGGAGTCGGTGGGGCAATACTAACTGAGAGCGCCCTTAGTTTTCTCGGAATCGGGGTTCAGCCTCCCATTCCAAGCTGGGGCAACATGCTTACTGAAGGCAAGGACAACCTGGAGATAGCCTGGTGGCTTTCGATGTTTCCGGGTCTGGCAATCCTTGTGACCGTACTTGGCTACAATCTGTTGGGAGAAGGGCTGAGAGACGCCCTGGATCCAAGGACAAAAAAACTGGATTAATGTTGACTGTGCCTTGAGAGCTTTACCGACTTTATCCTTTGCGGATAACAGGGAAATTGCGTCACAGGGTTTATCAGAATTAAGGTGTTAATCCTATTATCCGACTGAGGATTTCAGAATGTATTTCCCGATTGCTGACATCGAAGTAAGTCCCTGGATCCCGCCTCTTGTAGCTTTTGTTATTTCTTTTTTTACTTCAATGGGAGGTGTTTCAGGCGCCTTTCTAATCTTGCCATTCCAGATGAGCTTCCTTGGTTTTAACACTCCTGCAGTCAGTGCCACCAACCAGCTTTTCAATATTGTTGCCATTCCCAGCGGGGTCTATCGATATATCAAGGAAGGAAGAATGGTGTGGCCGCTCACGTGGGCAGTCATAATAGGAACCCTGCCCGGAGTTTTAATCGGCGCTATTTTGCGCATACAGTATCTCCCAAATCCAAAGAACTTCAAGATGTTTGTGGGTTTGGTCCTCTTATATATTGGATGTAGATTAATAAAAGATCTGCTTAAGAAAAAACAATCCAATGGGCATCAAATGTCAGCAGAGGAGCAATTCCAGAAAGTAGTTAGAGAATACTATGAATCAAATCAATCTGATATTGCTTCAGGTCAAAAGCAATTACCGCGAACTATTGTAAAAAAATTCAATTTCTCTCGCATCATTTATGAATTCTATGGCCAAACATTTGATATAAACGCCATGGGAATAATGCTGCTAAGCTTTTCTGTTGGTATTATTGGCGGTATTTATGGGATAGGCGGAGGAGCCATTATTGCTCCCTTCTTTGTAAGTTTCTTCGGTCTTCCAGTTTATACCGTAGCTGGTGCGGCATTGATGGGGACTTTTGTAACTTCAGTTGTGGGCGTGCTATTTTATCAGGCAATAGCTCCCTTTTATCCTGAAATAGCCGTTGCACCGGATTGGGCCCTGGGTTTCCTGTTCGGGACGGGGGGATTTGCCGGCATGTATTGCGGAGCAAGGTTACAAAAATTTGTCCCGGCCAGGCTAATTAAATTGATATTAGTAGTGTGCATTTTGTTTC
>JAYEMY010000128.1:0-3570 GCA_034718455.1 Thermodesulfobacteriota bacterium | reverse complement strand
CAAAATTGTGTCCGCTATCCCGGAATGGAGTGAGGATAGCTCCGTCCTCATTCTGGGTGAAAGGCACGGCAACCCGGAAAGCCAGAAACTGACAGTGGCTCTTGTTAAAGATTTAGTCCATCAAGGAAAGAAGGTTTTTCTTGGACTGGAAATTCCTTCAAGTTATCAAGATGATTTAGAAAGAGTTATGTCAAAGCAGGAGCCTATTTCTGATGAATTCATTTCTCCAATAGTTGACTACAAAGCCTATCAGGAAATGTTAATAGAACTGGGAATGCTACTGGCAAAAGGAACCCTTCTTCACATCAGGGCTATTGATGCCCCACCAAGTGTTAAAGACCGTGACGGAACCATGTGCAGTAGTGTTCTTGTGGCTCTTGATAGTGGGCAATATGATAGTGTGGTAGTACTGGTCGGGAATATTCATGGCATTAAGTCCATTGTATGGGCTCCCGAGGTGTCCCATAATTCCCAGTATCTTGCTGGAAGATTAATCCGGGAAGGGGTGAAAGTTTTCACGGTAATGCAGTATTGGGGTGAAGAAACTGAACAGCCAAGATTGATTAGCACTACTACCCCTCAAGGTGAGGTTCTTGCGATGAGAGTGATGGACCCTGTAAACCATGGGGTTAACATGATTGGAGGGAATGCTGCTGATGCGGTAGTACTATGGCCCAAGTTATAAGTTGCGTGGATTAACAGAGGTTCAGGTACGGTTCTGTAAGGGCCTGCGGGTGAGATTCACCAGGGCCGGAATCAGTGGCAGGTTTGAACCGGAATGGATGGCAGGTTTAGGCCGGAATCTCCACTTACCGCGCATCTCATGTTGTTCCGCTCAAGGATTAATGCGGCCTCCTTCAGACGTACATTGCTGTAGCACCCTTGCCTTTGGCTACCCTTCGCCTCCGTCAGGCTGGGTATGGACTTTGCTTGGAACCTGTGTCACAATCCCGGGCATCACCAATTAGCAGCCGGGCCTTGCCCGGCACACAACAAAAAAATCCAGCGGACGCAAAAAGCCACAGCGCTGACTTCGTTGCGATTATGGGCGGTGTGTTTTCTGCTGAACCTTTTAATAATACTGCGTTTATGTTGAAGAGGATCAAAACAATACTGTTCTTATGAAACGGCAAAAATAAATGGCACTGAAAAAATCAGAACTTTACAGCTCCCTTTGGTCGAGCTGCGATGAACTCCGGGGCGGCATGGATGCCAGCCAGTACAAAGACTATGTGCTGGTTATGTTATTCATCAAATACATCAGCGATAAGTACTCTGGTGTGCCCTATGCCCCCATTACCATCCCCAAAGGGGCGAGTTTCAAGGACATGGTGGCGCTCAAAGGAAAGACCAGCATTGGCGATGACATCAACAAGAAAATCATCGGTCCCATTGCGGACGCAAACAAACTGTCCGATATGCCGGACTTTAACGATGTAACCAAGCTCGGCAGCGGCAAGGAAATGGTTGACCGACTTACCAATCTGATTGCCATTTTTGAAAATCCAGCCCTTGATTTCAGTAAAAACCGCGCCGAGGGCGACGATATCCTGGGCGATGCCTACGAATACCTGATGCGGCACTTTGCCACCGAAAGCGGAAAGAGCAAGGGGCAGTTTTACACGCCCGCGGAAGTCAGCCGCATCATGGCAAAGATTATCGGCATCAGCAACGCCAGGACCAGCGCCTCAACAACTGCTTATGACCCAACATGCGGCTCAGGTTCGTTGCTCTTGAAAGTCGCGAACGAAGCGGAGACAAACATCACCATTTACGGACAGGAAAAAGATTCAGCAACATCAGGTCTTGCCCGCATGAATATGATTCTGCACAACAATCCTACTGCGGAGATAAAACAGGGCAACACCTTGGCCAACCCCCTTTTCTTCAATGATCATGGCGCACTTAAAACCTTTGATTATGTGGTGGCCAATCCGCCATTCAGTGACAAGAGCTGGGGCAATGGTGTTGATGCAGTTGGGGATATTTACGGCAGATTTAGGGATTTTGGCATACCTCCTGCCAAAAATGGCGACTATGCTTTCCTGCTTCATATTATCCGTTCGCTGAAGAGCAAAGGTAAAGGCGCATGCATTCTGCCGCATGGAGTGCTCTTCAGAGGAAATGCCGAAGCGAAGATTCGCCGGAACATCATCCGCAATGGATACATCAAAGGCATCATCGGTTTGCCTGCCAACCTGTTTTACGGCACAGGGATTCCGGCATGCATTATCGTGATCGATAAAGAGGATGCCCATAACCGCAAAGGGATTTTCATGATTGATGCCGGAAAAGGGTTCATGAAAGACGGCAACAAAAACCGGCTTCGGGAACAGGACATCCACCGGATTGTCGATGTATTTAACAGGCAGTTGGAGATTGGCAAATACTCTAGAATGGTTCCCTTTGCCGAAATTGAGAAGAACGAATACAACCTGAACATTCCCCGTTATATAGACAGTCAGGAGGCAGAGGATATTCAGGATATTGAAGCCCATCTGTTGGGCGATATTCCCAATGCCGATATTGACGCGCTGGAAAACTACTGGACCGTGTACCCGACCCTGAAAACAGCTCTTTTTGAAAAAAGCACACGGGCAAACTATTCCCATCTGAAGGTGGAAAAAGAGGAGATCAAGCAGACGATTTTTCAGCACTCGGAGTTTCTTGCCTATTCTAAAAAGATGGAGGCCGTGTTTGCCAAATGGAGAAAAGACAGTATCCGATATCTGAAAAACTTAAATGCCGGATGTAAACCAAAAGGTGTTATCTTTGAATTGTCTGAAAACCTGCTGCAGCAATACGCCGGTAAAAACCTGATTGATAAATACGATGTCTATCAGCACCTGATGAACTACTGGGCCGAAGTGATGCAGGATGACTGTTATCTGATAACGGCCGATGGCTGGAAGGCCGAAACCTACCGCATACTGGTTGCAAACAAGCAGAAGAAAATGGTGGATAAGGGCTGGACCTGCGACCTTGTTCCCAAGGAGCTGGTGACAAACCGCTTTTTCCTCAAAGAAAAGCAGGTTATTGAAGCCATGGAAGCTGACAAAGAAACTATTGCTGCAAGGCTTACCGAACTAGAAGAAGAACACAGCGGCGAAGAAGGCTTTTTTGCCGAACTGGACAAGGTAAACAAGGGCAATGTGCAAAACCGGCTGAAAGAGATCAAAGGCGATGCCGATGCGACCGAAGAAATAAAGGTATTAAAATCCTACCTCGACCTTCTTGCCCAGCAAACGGCAACCAACAAAAAAATCAAAGAAGCCAATGCTGCGCTGGATAAAAAGCTCTATGCCAAATACCAACCCTTACCGAAGACGAGATTAAAATGCTGGTGGTGGATGATAAATGGATGGCCACCATCGACAGAGACATTCATACCGAAATGGATAGAATCAGCCAGCGTTTAACCCAACGGATCAAGGAACTGGCAGAACGGTACGAAACACCTTTGCCAAAGCAGACCGTCGAAGTGAGCGAACTGGAAAAGAGAGTGAACGGTCACCTGGAAAAGATGGGGTTTGCATGGAAGTAAAGAAACTTAAAACCGATATTCAGTAT
>JAYEMY010000127.1:0-3599 GCA_034718455.1 Thermodesulfobacteriota bacterium | reverse complement strand
AATCCGCTTCCAGATTTTCCAGGATTGCAAAAAAGAATTTAGGACCAGCAATGGCACAAACAGCAAATAATGGTTCACCTGCCAAGGCGTCAGGCGTTTCAACTTTTCCTTCCATTGAAAGACATCTTGTGGCCCGCATCTCACTCAGGAATACAGGCCGGCCCGGGACCATTGTCTGAAGCTCCCGCCTGCCTATCTCCCGGTCAGCGAGAGATAATGCCTCCGCCCTGGTCAGCAGAATCGCAGTTGACCTGGAAAGCGCTGAAACAGGCTCTCTCAGATCACCCCCCGGGAACACCCATCGTGTCCCAAAAAAATTTATTGCAGGCAGCAGCACAAGATCAACATCCCGAAAAAGGGCCATATGCTGGAAACCATCATCAAGGACAACTGCCTGTACACCAAAACGCTCTACAGCAAGTTTTCCTCCGGCATACCTGTCTGAACCAACTACAACAGGGATACCCGAGAGGGCCTCGGCCATCATCACAGGCTCATCCCCGGCATCCCGCGAGGAAATTAGCACACGCGTACCATCAGAAACCACAAGTGGGCCACGCCCTGCCCTTCCTCCATACCCCCTGCTCACAACAGCCGGACTGATCCCCCGGCTCTTCAGCCAATTGGCTACAGCAAGGACATGAGGGGTCTTTCCTGTCCCGCCAAGGGAAAGATTGCCTATGCTTATCACAGGACACGAAAGTCTCCTCGTGGCAAGATGCCCTCTCCTGTAAGCCCATGCCCTGACCTTCATTAAAGCGCTGTATGCGGGCGAAAGGGGCCTGCCGAGGGCCAATAGCAGTGATAAGGTGCTATTCTTCAAAATATCTCCGAATTTTTACATTAGCCCAATCACTAAATCACGAAATCACTAAATCACCAAATCACGAAATTCCCCTAACTGCTTTTGCTACAAGATCCAGATACCTGGAAACAGCGCCCTGGTTTTTTTGTAAAAGGTCCTTTGCCCTGCCACCCATGTTTCTACGCTCAGAAGAGTCTTCCAGGAGCTTCTTTAACGCTTCTTGCAATTCTTCTTTTCCTGATACACGCCTGCCTCCTCCGCAGACCAAAAGATCTTCAGCTATTGTACGTGCGCTTTCCATATATGGACCAAAGAGCACCGGCACTCCATAGGCCGCCGGCTCAAGGAGATTATGGCCCCCTATATTCACCAGGGTCCCCCCTATAAATGCTACATCACAGAGGCTGTAGCACTTTAGAAGCTCTCCAAGGGTATCCAACACCACTATGTCTACATCACAGGATTTCGCAACCGCACTGCGCCTCACGGCATTAAATCCCATCTCCCTTGCCAGGGATTCCAGTTCCTGTCCACGTTTTGGGTCCCTTGGGGCCAGGAGGAGTTGAAGCCCAGGGAATACATGTTTAAGGCCCTTATGGGCAGCAAGTATCAGCTCTTCCTCTCCGGGATGCGTGCTTCCTGCCACCCAAAGCGGTGCTGCGGGCTCAAGGCCCATGGCCTCTCTGAGGAGGACCTTTTCAGATTCATTAATTTGGGGCACTTCAAGGTCGTATTTCAAATTTCCCGGGGCGGTCACTCTGTCTGCGGTAAAACCAAGCCTTAAAAGCCGTTCCCTGTCATAAGGTGACTGCATGGCGAGCAGATCAAAACCTCCATACAGTATATCTTTTACCGGTCCCAGATGTAAAAGTCTTTCTCCTGAGCGGGAAGACAGGCTCCCGTTTACCAGCATCGTGGGGATACCTGACTGTTGCATGCTCCATATCCAGTTAGGCCAGACGTCTGTCTCAACAAGAATAAAGCAGTCAGGCGATATTGCCTTTATTACCTTGTTTACCAAAGGTAGCAGATCAAAAGGGACCGTGGTGATCACATGGGCGGTACTGCCCAACTTTTTTTTAAGGGCAGTGAGCCCTGTAGCTGTTGTGGCGGAACAGATTATCCCTGCCCCTTGCCATCTTTGAGAAATGGCTGTTACCAGGACCGAAGCTGCATTTACTTCCCCGACTGACAGGGCATGAACCCATATCCTGGGGAACCGGCTCTTGAGGGAAGACAGGTCGGGAAGCCTTCCAAGCCTTCCTGCCAGGTGGCCCCGGTACTTGGACCTGGAAAGAAGATATAGCAGGGCCGGAGGACCCAGACACGGCAGGGCCGCAACCTGGAGCAGGTTATATATTATCAGTGCCGGGCGTGTCAACGCCATGCCTTTATCACAAATACAGGATTGTGAGCCGAGAGTATCCGGCCCTGGCCCAAGGGCCTAAGCCTGGATACCTGTACCTGACTCACTTCGATCCGGAAACCATCCATGGCAAACTTATCTGACAGGAGCATCAGTGATTCCAAGGTAATAGCCGTAGCGACTACAGGTCCTCTTCCCTTAAGACGACGAACAACTTTTTTGAGAATGGATGAGAGAGCGATTCCTCCTCCGCCTATAAATACCCTGTCAGGTTCGGAGAGCCCTTCAAGGACCTCCGGAGCGTTTCCCTTTATCAGGTCTATGTTTAATGTCTGATACCTGCGGATATTAGCCTTTATGTCCTCGATACGTTCTTTGTTCTTTTCAACAGCAATAATTCTGAGTCCCGGGGCAAGACCCGCTGCCTCAATTGAGACAGATCCGCTGCAGGCGCCAATGTCCCACATAACGCCCTTTGAAGGGATCTCAAGGGCCCCGAGGACCACTGAGCGGACCTCGGCTTTTGTAATCAGACCTCCGCTGTGCTGATATGCATCCTTCCTTCGACCGAATCCACCAGTTGCCCACTTGATCTTCCCGGTAAGGACCACGACGTTGAGAGGATGGAAATCCCTGGAAGACGCCTGTTCTAAAGAGTAAGACCCAGTCGTCTGAGAACTGCCCCCCAAGTCCTCTGCCACATGGACTGTAAGTCCTTCCATTTCTGCATCCAGCAAGGCCTGCGCAATTTTCCTGGGAGTATTAACAGGGTCTGTCAGCAAGGCGATTTTTGTCCTGTCTTGGCTTTTCAAGTAAGGAAAAAGCTTCTCAATAATGCCAAATTTTCTGCCATGGAAGCTCAGGCTGATCAGATCATCCCATGGTATCTTGAGTTCTGAGCACGCAAGCTGGATACTGCTAACAGATGGTATAAAGCAAAGACGTTTTGCAGAAAGCTCTCTCAGCAGCATTCGTCCAATCCCGAAAAACAGCGGATCACCTGAGGCAAGGACCACGACATCTCCCGGCCCTGACAAACAGGCATTTAAGTTCTCCAAAAGCCTTTCAACAGGCATAACAGGTCTGAAGAGCTTATCCTCAGGCACCATAGAACTAAAACGCTTTGTCCCGAATACCATGGAGGCCCTATGCAGGCACTTTTCTCCCGCAGGAGAAAGGCCCTCCGGACCAACTCCTAATACATATATTGTTCCCTTTTGTTTTTCTTCTTTCACTGTCTGCGAGTTTAATTCATTAAATAGAATTGAGGAATTTAAATCACTATAGTACCCTCATCTCAGGGTAACCGTTCATACTCCCTGGCAGCCGACAGGCTTTTGCAGGGTTTCAATCGCGGACAAGGTTGCACCAAAAGGCGTATTCTCAATGGATTGTGCTTTGAAACCCGAAAAAGGCTGTTGGCTGTCA
>JAYEMY010000126.1:0-3607 GCA_034718455.1 Thermodesulfobacteriota bacterium | reverse complement strand
TAATTTCCTTATATTAATGCAAAAGGAAATTGTCAAGGAGAAAATCCTGGCAGAAAGTCACGAACTTAAATAAAATATTATAATATGCAAAAAATGATACAAATATATGAACAGGTGCGGACCCCCCCCGGCAATTTTAAGCCGAGGAGGAAATAACACAACCTGAAATTATTCAAGAATTGTTTTATCCTGATGATACTGAATCACCAATCATTTTTTAGTAACCGTTCAGAGGTTCAAAGATTCAGGGGTTCATTGAATGCATTCGATTGATTATAATCCCTCAATTCCTCAATCACCAAATCACCAAATCACCAAATCCCTCAATCACCAAATCACCAAATCACCAAATCCCTCAATCACCAAATCACCAAATTCATCACGTTCAGCCGCCATTCTGGCAGGTGGAAAAAGCCAAAGATTCGGCAGTAACAAGGCCCTGGCCCCCTGGTTCACCGGCTATGTTATAGATGCCGTAGCACAGGCGGCCATGGGCGCATGCAGGGAAGTTATCATTATAGCCAACGAACCTGAACCATACTCCTATTCAGGGCTTCCGGTCTTTCCGGATATCTTGCCTGGACTGGGTCCTTTGGCCGGGCTTCAAAGCGCGCTCCGCCATGCAAAGGCAGAAAGAATTTTTTTACTGGGATGTGATATGCCGCTTCTGAATTCAGAACTACTCAATCTGATGTGGGAGATCCCTACATGGGCCCCTGTTGTGATACCAGGCACGCCTCGTGGTCTTGAACCACTGCATGCCATCTATCACAAATCCATTCTTCCCATTGTTGATAACCAAATCAATTCCGGCAACCTAAGCCTTCAATCTCTATTGGAAGACATACCGTGCCACATTGTTGGTCCTGCTGATATCCTAAAAATATGTCCCTCCTTCAAATGTCTCACCAGTGCAAACACTCCTGAGGAACTGGCAAAGCTGAAACGACATTTATTTTGATCTGTTAGGTAGAGCACTGGTTCAGTTTGATAGGTGTTATTTCCCATTACAAATCAAGCTATTACGACATTTAAATTTGAAAAAGCTCTTGCCGGGAGATCCTCTTGTCAATCATTCCTAAAGACACAGACGCTTCCGCCATCTTTTGTGGGATTGGGAACCCTCTTAAAATTATAGATGAAATAGGATAGATTGGCATCCTTCATTCTGTAGTTTACACTTTTTCAACATAGACGGATGCCAGCCATTAGCTATTAGCTATTAGCTAAAAACATTGTATAAAAACGGATTGTTAAGCTAAAACCTAACGGCTAATCGCTAATAGCTAATCGCACAAGTCATATTTTTTGAGGTATATTACCCCTAAAAGTGTAAACTACTTTTGGCTTGCTATGAAGGATGCCTGATATTCTCTCTAATCGGGTTGAAGGTAAAGGCGGAAGTAAGGACAAACAAGGGGCGGATAGATGCCGTTATTATTGATAAAGATATCTACATCTTTGAGTTTACATTCAACAGCGTCCATTATAGAAGGTAACAACGACACCAATCACATAGTGGGGTCCGATGGAGTTAGGAATGTTCGGATGTCCCCTATTTCGTCCCCTATTTCAGAAAAAAGGCAATAATATGAAAAATCTTCCGATAGGGATACAAACATTACGTGATATCATCCAAAATGATTATCTTTATATAGATAAGACTGAGAAAATATTTGATCTTGTGAAAAATCCAAAGGGTGTATATTTCCTTTCCAGGCCGAGGAGGTTTGGCAAAAGCCTTTTGATCTCCACGTTGAACGAGATATTTGAAGGTGATAAGGAGCTGTTTAAGGGACTGTGGATATACAGGTCTGACTATGCGTGGGAAAAGCATCCTGTTGTGAGGATTGATTTCAGCAAATCAAAGGCAAGAAACGACAGTGAATTAATAAATTATATCGTATATCAGCTTGATAAAATTGCTTTGCAATATGAAATCAAGCTTGAGCAGACACAGTATGATATTAAGTTTGATGAACTTCTGACCCAATTAAGCCGGATTAATAAAGTTGTTATCCTTATTGATGAATACGATAAACCGATCATTGACAATATAGAAAATAAAGGACTGGCCGTTGAGCTTAGGGAGGTATTAAAGGGCTTTTACACCATTATAAAAGCCTGCGATGAACATATCAGGTTTGTATTTTTAACAGGAGTGAGCAAATTTTCAAAAGCAGGAGTCTTCAGCGGGTTGAATAATTTAGAAGATATTTCCATGGACACCGGATATTCATCACTTCTTGGGATAACAGGGCAGGAAATGGAAATTTGCTTTAAAGAGCATATAGATCAGTTTGCAAAAACCGAAGAAATCGCTAATGCCGAACTGATTGAAAAGATAACATACTGGTATGACGGTTTTTGCTTTAGCAAAAATTGTATAAAGGTTTTTAATCCGTTTTCAGCGCTTCTTTTGTTTAAAAAACTTGATTTTGGAAACTACTGGTTTGAAAGCGCTACGCCAAGTTTTCTGATAAAACTGATCAAAGAAAAAGACTTTGATATCAGAAAAATGCAGGATTTAGAGGTAAGAGAAGAAAATCTAAGTACTTATGAAATAGAGTATCTTTCGCTTGTTTCTATATTGTTTCAGACTGGATACCTGACGATTAAAGGGTATGACAAAGATTTTATGACATACAGCCTGGGATATCCGAATTTTGAGGTTGAAAATAGTTTCCAGTATGCCCTTTTAAGAAGTTACAGCTATACAGAAACAAACGGCTATCTTGTCAGCCTGATTCGAGCGCTTAGAAATGATGACTTTGAACTATTCTTTGACAACTTGCGAGTCTTTTTTGCTGACATTCCTTACGATCTTCAAATAAATAAAGAGAAATATTACCAAACAATTTTTTATCTGATATTTTCTCTAATTGGATTAAAGGTAGAAGCGGAAGTAAAGACAAACAAGGGCAGGATAGACGCTGTTATTATTGATAAAGATATCTACATCTTTGAATTCAAATTCAATGGAGATAAAAATAAGGCATTAATTCAAATTAAGGAGAAAAAATATTTCGAGAAGTATCAGGGAACTGACAAAGAAATTTATCTCTTTGGAGTTGATTTTGCGGACAGGAATGTTGGTGAATGGATAGTTGAAAAGATATGACCTTCGCGTCTTTGCGGTTTTTGGTGGTCGTTAAGTCTCAACGGATACATAACGATTATAGGCCACAATGAACACTTTAAAGACAACATGATGCATATATAAAATCTTAGAAAAAGCTAATATCTTTCTCGATACTCTCTGTAACCATTGACGAACAGTACAAAACAATCGTTCTACATGATTTGTTTCACCAGTTTACTTTCCTACACATTTCCTACACATTTATGTAAATTAGGATCGATTACGCTGCAAAAAGTTGGAGTCGATCTAAAGCTATAACATAAACATATTCGTAATATATAAGTTTCGTATATGTAACTTATATAGCTATTTCAGGATGGCTGCTCAAAATAGACTTTTTTCAGCGTAATCAGGATCAAAAATATGTTTATATGATCCCCAAAAGTCACTAAGGAACGTACAATAAATAACTTGAACAAATTAATGTTTTTTTTTGCCGTCTTCTTCGTTGCTCGTCGATCACAT
>JAYEMY010000125.1:0-3610 GCA_034718455.1 Thermodesulfobacteriota bacterium | reverse complement strand
AATAATGATCCAAAAATATTAGAGTCTTTGTTTCCTGGTGTACTTATACTTTCTTCTTTTCATTCATCATCCAGGGGTGATGCCGGTATATGTGAATGTCATGATTTATTCCTTTTGCCCGGCAGAATATGTGAGCAATTCAAAAACAAAAGAGTTCAAGTTTTATTGGATACTTCCAATTCTCACATCAATTCGCCCCACCCGTTCATTAGAGATAGACATCAGGGCCTATCTTCAGAATCTATCAAGGAACCTCATGCATCGCAGGGATCGGATTCCTGTTCCGGCTATGCTTGAACTGTGGTATTTGTGAGTTATATGGATATTTTATGGCAAAAGACTGAATAGAAGGGATCATTATAGGGAAGTGGTATTGGTTTTGAGACAGCGTTTTTTTGGTTAGGGCTTGGAAATAAAGGGAGGAGGAATGGTTTATGAAGAAATGGTACGGTGTTGTTATTTTGTTTGCGTTTTTTTTGTTCGGTGGTGTGGTTAATAGCTTTGCTGAGCTGACGGCTGATGAATTGCTTCAAGTGCTTATTGAAAAAGGAATAGTTACTGAGGATGATATTGTTAAGATAAAGGAGGGACGGATAGAGGAAATCGATGAAGAGTGGAAACCGTCTCCTCAAGAAAAGGAGTTTGTTGTTAAAAGCGCCCGCAAACCTATAAGTGTCAATTTTAAGGGACGTGTACAGGCAAGATACACTCATATTGAAAATGGCGGTGATTTAGGTGAAGTGACTCATCAAAAAGCATTTGACGACTCTGAATTCGACGGGTTTTCTCTGCGCCGTGTTCGTCTCCGCTGGTACGGCGATGTTTATGACCGGTGGCAATACCATGTACAGCTCAGTGTGGACGGCGATCATAACCCGGACAAGCTGGATCCTGCAACACCGGATTACGAACTCAAAAAACAGGACATTGGCGTAAAACTCCAGGACGCATATTTTGTCTATAAGGCGCATCCTTTTGTCAACGTAAGGGTTGGGCAGTTCAAAGCGCGTTTTTCACCATCATATACTACGGCCGGACCGAAACTTCCGCTATGTGAACGCCCTCTTGTGATCGACAAGCTCGCCCGAAAGCGTGAAATCGGAATCAGCCTGGAGTCACCCAGAAACGGTCAATGGGACGGCCGGACCTACGGAGCAAAAATCAACGACTCGCAGTTTTTTTACGCAGTCGGGTTATACAACGGCAACTCATTCAATCATATGCGTAATGATAACGAAAACTTCATGGTTTCCGGAATGTTCCTCTGGCGACCATCACCACACTTTATCTTAGGCACAAGTTATGCTTACGATCAGGTGGGGTACGATTATGAAACCACGGTCCTTGGCAAGGCAACAGAGGTTGGCGACTATTATGAATATCCTATAGTTGACCACAAGGTTGCGAATAACATGCATCTTTGGGATTTTAATTGCGCATTCGATTGGAAGCCTGTACACCTGCAGTTCGAATACATAACGCAAAATGGCGATGAGTCCAAGCGTCAATACGGCTACGGCATACAGACACAGATAGACATCACCGACAAGTTTCAGCTCATTGCGCGGTATGATGAATTTGATCCGAATGTGGATGTTGACAATACTCTTGACAGCCGTTGGTATACCGTGGGATACAATTGGTTCATTCGCGGGCAAAATATCAAATGGCAGCTCAATTACTCGTTCAGGGAGGAAATGCACGGAGAGGACATCGACAATGATATCCTTGTCACGCATTTCCAGGTCCTGTTTTAGCAATATCATAACTATTCAGGTGAATAGATTGAAGGTGGAAGGCTAATAGGGGTAAATCGTTCGTGATCGGAAGTCTTCAGTCTTCCACCTGAATAGTTACAGGAATTATATCTACCATGGAAAACAGCAGACACTCTGTAGAATATTTCCTGGCTGTAGATATTGGAAACACACATACCGTAATCGGTCTTTTCCAGGATGACCACCTTCTCAAAAACTGGCGAATTCGCACAGACAAGGAAGCCACTTCTGATGAATTGGCGGTATCTTTGGACCAGTTGTGCCGGTTTGCAAAAATAGAACTAAAAAATATTTCAGACGTAGTGATATCCTGTGTTGTGCCCCCTTTAATACATAGCTGGGAGGAACTGACCCTCCATTATATGAAAAAAAAGGCTCTTGTAGTTCAGGAAGATGTGCCTGTCGGGATGCCTATCCTTTATAGGCGTTCTTATGAAGTGGGAGCAGACCGGCTCGTAAATTCTCTGGCTGCATACTCAAGGTACAAAAATGCTGTGATTATAGTCGATTATGGAACCGCAACCACTTTTGACTGTGTATCATCAAAGGGTGAATACCTGGGTGGTTCCATAGCTCCCGGCTTGCTTCTTGCGACAGAGGCCCTTTTTAAGGGTACTTCCAGACTTCCAAGGGTGGAACTTTTTGTCAAACCTGAAACTGCCCTGGGTCAGGACACTGCCTCGGCAATCAAAGCAGGTATTATCTATGGCTTTGCCGGCCTAACAGACGGAATTATAGGTCGTCTGTTAACGGAATTTGCTCAAAAACCCAAGGTGGTAGCTACAGGAGGACTGGCACCGATAATAGCCCCGTATTGCTCTCGAATAGAAACAGTATTGCCGGACCTTGTTTTAGAAGGCCTGCGGTTAATTTATAAGAGATATAAGGCTTCCGGCGGGTTGTAACCTTCACACCCCTTGGGTGTTATTTCTAATTAACGTAATGTCTTGATTTCTCAAAGCTAAACGCTAATAGCTAACAGCTAAACGCTTAGCTTAGGTTGCACCAAAAGGCGTATTCTCAACGGATTGTGCTTTGAAACCCGTAAAAGGCTGTTGGCTGTCAGTGGGGGGGAGTGAATGATTACCTCAACCCAATCTACCTGATTAAGCAAATCAAGATTCTGTCTATAACCTATTGAAAATAAAGCATATTTCTAAATCAAAGTAATAGCGGAAGAGCATCGATGAGTAAGAATGCCGGACATTTCTTTACATAGAAAGACAATTGGTGTAGTTCTTGTTATCTTTTTGCATAAAAAAGACCCCTATTAAATAAGATAAAAGTAGAAATGAACCGTTTTAAAGAAAATAGATTAAAGAACTGGATACTAAACAAGCGCCGCAAACCACTGGTTATCAGAGGAGCCCGGCAAGTTGGCAAATCAACACTGGTCCGACAGTTTGCGCGGAAACAGGGGCTAAAGCTTCACGAGATCAATCTTGAAAGACACTTAAAGCTTACAGATCTCTTTAAGACACAGAACACAACCAAAATACTGCGGGAACTTGAATTTGTTTGCGGGAAAGGCCCTGTAACAGGTCCGGGCAACCTGCTTTTTCTTGACGAAATTCAAGCTATTCCTGCGGCCATACAGACTTTGAGGTATTTCTACGAGGATTTGCCTGATTTACCTGTTATTGCGGCAGGATCTCTACTGGAATTTGCACTTTCAGAGAGTTCTTTTTCCATGCCTGTCGGCCGAATCGAATATCTCTTTCTCTGCCCCATGACATTTGAGGAATTTCTTGAGGCAATGAAAGAAAAACAGCTTCTGGACTTGCTTCGCGACTTCAAGCCGCAGGAACTGTTTCCAATGTCAGCACATGAAC
>JAYEMY010000124.1:0-13827 GCA_034718455.1 Thermodesulfobacteriota bacterium | reverse complement strand
AAAGCTTCACGGATACTCGGGTAGGCTGTTTTCAAAACCGCACTTTCACACCTATCTATGCTTACTGCGTCTTCTTCCCTAATTGTCATACTAAAGCTGCCATTTTTGTTCTTGATGAGATCGCCTTCTTCCTCCATCTCCTTGCACTCGACTAACTCAATATTAACCTTGATTTTATATGTGCCCATTTGATATCCTCCTGAAAGTGACATTGCGATATCAAAATTATTACACACATCAAAAATATTGTCTACTCTTATTATAAATAATTGATACTATTGCTTATCTACTAACCGCACAGGTGATGGGAATTGACAGCTCTTTCGGCCTGGCCTTTGCCAAGTCACAACTGGCTGTGGGACAGAAACTGCCTCTTTCCGGCACGGTGTTCATCAGTGTTAAGGACAAAGACAAAAAGGCGTCACAGGGCATTGCAGCAATGTTCCCCGATGCGGGATTCAAGATTGTGGCCACCGGGGGTACTTCTGCCTTTCTTTTAGATCACGGGATTCCGAATCAACAAGTCAACAAGGTGAGGCAAGGCAGGCCCCATATCGTGGACATGATCAAGAACGGGGAGATTGATCTGATCATAAACACCACAAGCAACAAGAGGGCCATCTCTGAGTCCTGTTCCATCCGACGAGCGGCCCTTGCATTCGATATCCCATATAGTACCACGATCGCCGGTGCCAGAGCCACGGCCCTGGCTATCAAATCAATGATTGAAGGTGAGTTTGATGTTAAGACAATCCAGGAATATCATGGCTAGCGCCTGTGGCTGATCCAAAAGTAAATTGAACCGAGAAGACGCTAAGGACGCTAAGAAGACTAAGAAATATTTTTTGTCCAGCCGGTGACGGTCCGGCTGGATAAGTATCTTTTTTGGGTTTAACTTTGCGTTCTTTGCGATTTTGCGGTTTATTGGTGGTTTCTTTTACCACTACGAAGTATTTTTACGGTAAATTTCGAATTAAAAAGGAAACGTGAACGGTTACCGTTATGATAATTCTGCCATCAGGATCACCGCGTGAAGAATGCGGAGTATTCGGGGTATTTGGGCATCCAGAAGCAGCCAAGCTCACTTATTTCGGCCTTTATGCCTTGCAACACAGGGGGCAGGAAAGCGCGGGTATATTCAGCTCGGACGGCAAGGTAGTGCAGGAACATAAATCCATGGGCCTTGTAAGTGAAGTATTCAACGAGGCCAGGCTAAAGGACCTCAAAGGGCATATAGCCATAGGACATGTGCGCTATTCCACTACAGGGTCTTCAGTTTTGCAGAATGCCCAGCCATTCTGTGTATACCATGCCGGACGCACCCTTGCCGTAGCCCACAACGGAAATCTTGTGAATGCCAGTTATATCCGGAAAGAGCTTGAAAGACATGGTTCCATCTTCCAGACCACTATGGACAGCGAGATAATCGTACACCTGTTGGCAAAGGCCAGGAAACGTGGGCTGGAAGAGGCCATAGGGACCACCATGAGGCTTATCAAGGGGGCCTACTCAGTGGTTATGGCTACTGAAAAAAAATTAATCGGCTTCAGGGACCCCCTTGGTTTTCGTCCCTTGTGTATCGGCAAACTGAGTGGCGGTTACGTTCTGGCTTCTGAGACCTGTGCGTTGGACCTCATTCAGGCCGAATACCTCAGGGACGTGGTGCCAGGTGAAGTAGTAGTAATAGACGCCAACGGGCTTAGGTCATTTCAGGGAGTTGAGGCAGGAAAAAGCGCAAACTGCATCTTTGAATTTATCTACTTTGCCCGTCCTGACAGTAACATCTTTGGGCAAAACGTCTATACGTTCAGAAAGACCCTTGGGGCCGCCCTCAATAATGAGACCACGGTAGATGCGGACCTGGTAATGCCCTTTCCGGATTCCGGGAATTATGCCGCAGTGGGTTATGCCCAGGCCACTAATTTGCCTCTTGAGCTTGCTGTAATAAGAAATCACTATGTCGGCCGCACATTTATTCAGCCCAGCCAGTCCATGAGGGATTTTGGAGTAAGAGTCAAACTTAATCCTGCAAAAGAGGCCATAAAGGGCAAAAAGGTGGTAATAATTGAGGATTCGGTCATAAGGGGTACCACCACCAGGACGAGGATTAACGCAATAAGGGAGGCCGGAGCCAAGAAAATAATCCTGCTTGTTAGTTGCCCACCTACTCGTTTTCCCTGTTACTACGGCATTGATTTTCCTACCACGGGCGAGCTGATAGCTGCCAAGCAATCCGTGGAGGAAATCCGCAAATTCCTCAAGCTGGACGGACTTCACTACCTGGACATTAAATCAATGCTAAAGGCTGCGGGCGGAGACCCTCGGCGTTTTTGCCTTGCATGTTTTAATGGCGAATACCCGCTCCCTATAGATGAATGTGTTGACAAGTTCGGGCTGGAGAGACCGAATGCTCCCGACTTTTCCATTGCATAAAACCACACTGCACGACACCTGCTTTGCAGCAACGCACAAATTCTGAATGGTGTCGTGCAGCTTGATATTACATTTAATGTATATTATTCACTACTCCTAGTAGTATAATTAAATAGGTGTAATATTTAATACGCTAAATAGGATAAGCTGTGAAGTGAAATATGAAAAATCCATTTGCCTACAGCAACTATGTTACGGGGGAGTCTTTTTGCAACCGCAAGAAAGAACTGTCTGAACTGCTCAGATATATAAAAGGGTCTCAGAATGTGCTTTTGTATTCCCATAGAAGATACGGGAAAAGCTCATTAATTCGGCAAGTTTTTAGTGAAATCAAGGGGGGAAAGCTCAATGTCGGCACTATGCATGTCGAGTTATATGGAACGATATCTGAAAAGGATTTCATCACCAAAAGCTTTCAGGGCCTAAATCAACTGGAATCAAATTTTGAAAAACTCATTAAATCAGTCGGTAATGCCCTAAAAAGTATCAAGCTCAATTTAAGTATAGATTCAGCAACAGGAGGCACATCTGTTTCACCGTCCTTTGATGCAGTTGATGAAAAAATAATCAGGGAGTACGTCTGCATATCCGTACGCCTCGCAGTACCCTGTAAACGCTTACAGCTCGTAACCGTTCACACTCCCTGGCAGCCGACAGGCTTTTGCAGGGTTTCAACCGCGGACAAGGTTGCACCAAAAGGCGTATTCTCAATGGATTGTGCTTTGAAACCCGAAAAAGGCTGTTGGCTGTCAGGGGGGAAAGTGAATGATTACTACAGCTCGGTGGATTGCGGTAAAACTGGCGTTGTAACCCTGCGAACGGTTACCACCGATCCAGTGCATCAAAAAGCTTCAGGCGTGAGCATGCCCAGCAGATCTTCCCGGTTAAATGTCTTTATTAGTTCCGCGCTGTCCTCTTTTATCACATCATCCATAAGATTGCGTTTTTTATCAATAATTGAGCTGATTTTTTCTTCCAGTGTCCCCTGGGTTACCAGTTTGAAGACCTGTACTACCCGTTTTTGGCCTATCCTGTGTACCCGGTCAGTGGCCTGGTCTTCTTTGGCGGCGTTCCACCAACGGTCATAGTGAATTACTACCGATCCTGATATCAGGTCTATACCTGTCCCACCGGCCTTGAGGCTTGCAAGGATAACGCGACAGTCAGGGTCCTCATTGAAACTGTTTATGATTTCCCCCCGATTTTGGCTGGCCCCGGTCAGGGTGACAAAGTCAACCCCCTGTTTCTTCAGATGACGTTCCATAATATCTATCATTCCAAGATACTGGCTGAACACCACTACCTTTTGCCCACTGTCCAGACCCTGCTCCAGAAGCTCCTTAAAAAGGTCCCATTTGCCGGATATGTAATCTTCATATTTTTCGGTCTTCTTTAGCACCAGGGCTGGGTGGTTACAGATCTGTTTCAGGAAGTTAAGAATGGCGAATATGTGCATATAGGGCACGGGTTCCCGGTTATTGGCCAGAACGTCCACAAGATTTCTGCCCTTTGATGAAACAGCGTCCTTGTAAAGCTTGACCTGCTGTTCACTTAACCGGCAGGTCATTATATCTTCAATTTTTTCAGGCAGTTCGTCAAGAACGCTGTCTTTTTTGCGTCGCAAGGTAATCGGGGCTATCAACCTGCTCAGTTCCTCCTGGCGAGATGTCCGCACTTTGTTGGAACAGTCTACGTATCGTTCCTGGAACATCTTGTCTGTTTCAAAGTAGCCGGGCAGTGTCAGGTCAATAAGGGCCTTGAGTTCGAAAAGGGAATTTTCAATGGGCGTCCCGGTAAGTCCCAGTTTCATGTTTGCTCCAAGGACTTTTGCCGCAGCATAGGCCTTGGTAGAGGGATTTTTTATGTGCTGGATTTCATCAAAGACAGCCAGTGTAAAATGGAGCTTATTGAAAATGGCGATATCCCGCCATAAAATTCCATAAGATGTGAGTACCACGCTATTTTCTTCCAACTCTTTTTCGAGATTACGTTCCGGACCATGGTAAACCATGGTTTGAAGGGATGGTGCGTGAATCCGTATCTTTTTTTCCCAGTGGCTCAGGACCGTTGTGGGACAGACTACCAGAAACGGGGCCTTGATCCGTTCCTTTTCCAAAAGAAGCAGTATCAGCCCCATGACCTGATGGGTCTTCCCAAGCCCCATATCGTCACAAAGAAGTCCTCCCAGGCCGTTTTTATAGAGGTAAAAGCACCATTCCATTCCCCTAAGCTGGTATTCTCGCAGGGGGGAGATCAGACCCTTGGGAGGAGAGACCTTTTCCTGTGGAATCAGGTCAAGAAGCCTTTTTAAAAGGGATTCCCGTTGGTTATTTTCTTGTGCCTGGATATGGCCTTGCTCAAAGGCACAGAGTTTAAGAAGTTCCAGGCGGGAGAGCTTGATCTGTCCTTTGGAATCATCAATCCTTTTTGTGACATCACCGCCAAAAATTTTATCAAGATGATCAAAGCGGGGAGAATGGCAATCAACCCAGCCTTTTTTTGTGTTTATAAACCGTTTGCCCTCTCTCCGTGCATCAAGGATATCGGCCAGAGAGACCGATATATCATCAAAACAGTATTGAGCTGAAAGCCAGCACCAGTCACGGTCAATGGCATCCGGCGTAAATTCAAGCTCGTGCGCATCTTTCAGGATCTTGATGCTCCGGGCCGATTCATCCAGCACGTATCTGTTTTGTCCGTCTTTTGCCAACTCCTCCATGAATGCAGGTACTTGATGTTTCTTTAAAAAGGTTCGAACCGGGGCGCTGAAGCGTCTTTTGCTGTCCTGCGGTTCAAGCTGAGCCAGGATATCCAGCTCCTTGATATATATCAGATCTCCATAACGGAATCGTTCCAGATCCTGTCGCTCAAAAAATTTGCTCTCGCCCTCCTGCTGGATCATCTGGATCTGAGGACGGATGTCCAGGTCAAGCTCAGTATTCATGGAAATTTTGAATATGGTTTTCAGGGGTACGGGATGGATAGGCATCCGGTGCTGGTTGGAAAGATGATCTCCCAGGTTGTTGAGCAGCGCTTTTACCCTTGTTCCGGGCACAAACAGATGAAACAGATTCAGGCCCGAGTCATCAAGGCATGACAGCATAAAATCTCCGGTCTGCTGGTTGATCGAGGGTCGCAGTTCAATGCCGTCCTTTCCGAATTCCCGATAGCAGTGGTAGGCGAATCTGAACCAGAAGGTGTCCTCCAAGGCATAGCGTCGGGATTCGAGTCCACGTTCAAGAAGCGTCTGTTCCATATCCGTGCGAGTCAGGTGCCTGAGCCTGCGGAGAACCGCCCCCCTGTGTGGTACTGCATTCTTGTGTAATGTCAGCCGGCAACGTTCATGTAACCGTTGGGCATCCGGTCCTTGTCCCTTGTAAGACACTAGGTCGTTTCCGTCATTGCCGGTTACCGTCAGCCGACTGCTGTTGTCTTGGCCTATATGGCTCAAGGTAATGGTCCTTAATGTTTCATTAGAATTTTCTCCTAGACAGACTGCCAGCTTGTGCCAGACGCTCTTTTTGAAATCCTCTTCAAGATTAAGGCAGGATAATTTTTTGCAATAATTATCCCTTGTTGCGGCAAGTCTTTTGACATGGAGACAGTTTGATTCAGACAGTCCCGAACAGGTACAGCTTCGTTTCTCTGTACCAGGTCTTTTGCCCGGCGTGATAATGGCAAGGCCGGGACGGGGGTCATCAGGATCCGGCAGCAGGGCTACGGCCTGTCTGTGGAATTCCAAAAGCTGGTAATAGTTAAGGGATACTGTAATAGTTTTTTTGGCAGAGAACCGTTTTTTATTCATGGCATTATGGTTAAACAGACGAGCAAAAACAGATGTGGATGTCTTTTTTTAACCTTTATTTGGCATCCTTCATTCTGTAGTTTACACTTTTTCAACATAGACGGATGCCCTTTATTTTAACGGTTCCAAGCCCTAAAATCTATTTGGGCCCCAGTTGGCTATCTCTACGCCATTTGAATAACGCAGCAACATGCGCTGTCCTCTGCCATTAGCATACATTACAAACAGGGTCTTTTTAGGCCCCATTCTGGTTGAACTAAACAAAATTTGTCTGCCGTCAGGGGACCAGGAGGGGTTCTCATTATTACCTGAACATGTAAGTTGAATAGGGTCCCGGCCCTCCGGTGATATACTGAATACCTGAAATTGCCCTTCAACCCGGCCTGTGTAAACTATGCGATCTCCGTTGGGGGACCATTGCGGGTCTGTATTGTAGGTTCCCTTGTAGGTAATACGCTTGGCGGATTTGGTTCGAATGTCCATTACATATATCTGTGGATTGCCCCTACGGTCGGATACAAAGGCCAGGCGTTTTCCGTCCGGCGACCACGTTGGAGAAACATTTATTCCCCGTCCTTTGGTGAGCCTTGTCTTAATCCGTCCCTTAAGATCTATAATATATATGTCCGGATTTCCGTCCTTACTCAGGGTTACTGCAAGACGCTGGTTGTCAGGATGCCATGCAGGAGCTATGTTCAGACCGGAGTATGCTGCCAGCCTGTATATTTTTCCGGTTTTTGTGTCCTTTACGTAAAGAAATGGCTTCCCGGTTCTGAAAGACGTATAGACAATATATCTCCCGTTTGGAGAGTACCGTGGAGATATGGTAATGCCCTTATCAAAAGTCTCTCTCCTTATGTTGAACCCGTCAAAGTCAGATGTGTAAATTTCTTTGAGGCCGTCTTTTTTGACCACAAAGGTGATCTTGGACAGACTTACCCCGTGTTTCTCTGTTATCGCCATGACTATGAGGTCACAGAAGCGATGGGCTATCATGCGGCAATCCTTGACCTTCCCGTTATATCGCCTTCCCTGTATCATGGCTCCTGTTGACATATCGAACAGCCTGAGTTCGGCTGTCAGGGAATCGCCTCTTTTTTCCATGGAACCCTTGACCAGATAGTCCAGACGGAATTTACTCCAGTCCACGCCCGGCCTACCTCCATAGCCGGCTGGATCAAGTACTGAAAAGAAGCCATGAAAGATAAGATCATCTGAAAGTACCTTTGAAATCTTTCGGCCAAGAAGGTCATTCTCAAAGGTGCTCGGCGTAACATCTAAGTAGGGAACAGCAAGAGGGATTTTTTGCAGATAAGGCGAAGTTATATCTATATAAAGCCTCGCCTCAACCAAAGAGGGGCTGAATATCAAAAAAACAAGGCAAAAGATCCAACTAAATGTCTTTTTGTAAATATTTCTATTTTTCATAATTTATAACTATAATCCCACTTCACCCGGTCTGAATCTGATTCCTATTTCCAGCGGACCTGGTCTCAAGGCCCGAGGCAATGGAGGGAAAGGGTTTGCCTTTTGTACTGCTTTTATGGCCGACTGATCAAATAGGGCATGACCTGACTTGTGTTCATACTCTGCCTTGAGTATACTTCCGTCCTGTGCAATTCGAACCACCACAATGGATGTCAGGCCGGTCTTGTCAAGGAGTTGCTCAGGAAGGATCCAGTGGCTCCGGATTTTGGCCCAAATCTCGGTACAATAGAGCCTGAGCACTTCATTCTGCTGTCCGCTCCCTGCTCCTGTTCCAGCAGCCGTTGTTGCGGTTTTTTTTGCCTTGGCCTCAACGCTGGATCTTATGGCGCTCAATCTATTCTTGATAAGGGCTTCTGATTCTTTTTCCTTTAAGCGTTCTTTAATATTCTTTAAACGCTTACTCAAGAGTTTCTCTGCATCCTTGGTGACAACCGGTTTTGGCTTAAGTTTCTTGGGCCGTAAAGATACGGTCTTTTTCGGCTTTGGCTTTGATTTTGTTGGCAAAGGCGCTACTTTGACTTCTTTTTTTTTGATTTTGTGGATCTTTGGTTTTGGTTTAACAATCGGTGCCTGCTTTTTTGGTTTAGCGGCCTTTGGCGAGGGCAGGTCTACTGTCTCAAAGAGTTTAACAGTATACACTGGTGGCATTGGTCTCGATCTTTCCCATAAATTGGGCGCAACTATAGAGAGTACAGCCAACGCAAGGTGTATCCCAATGGCCCCTATGAACGCAGACTTCCAATTCTCGTTAACCGGACCTGCTATCCTTTTTGACATTCTTCTTTGACTCAGATTGTTTATGTTTCGTTTTAGAAGGCTCCAAGGGCTCTGTCACCAGGCCCAGGTCCTCTATGCCCGCTTCACGAATTGTGGCCATCACTTTGGCAACCGTCCCATAGGCAACAGCCCTGTCTGCTTTAAGAAGGACCTGTTGGGCCAGTCCCTCATGCTTCATCTCGGCAAGGCGCCGTTTTAAAACCTCTTCGTCTACAGCGACTTTGTTGAGATAAACTTTCCCCTTATCGTTAACCGTGATAACTATGTTCTTCTTCTTTTGAGGAAGAGACTTGGCCGTGGTTTTAGGGAGCTTGACATCCAGCCCCTTGGTCATCATTGGTGCCGCGACCATGAAAATGATCAAAAGCACTATGACCACGTCTACCAGGGGCGTCACGTTTATTTCGGACATATAGCGCCGTTTCCCGTTTCCCTGCCTGGAATTGTCAGCCATTCAGTCCTCTCTTACGATTCCGGAGAAGTCCCCTTGCCATGAAGGAGTTGTCTTTCCACAGTATTTAAAAAATCATTTGAAAATCCCTGGAGTTGAATCTCCAGCCTGCCCATCAAACTCATAAAACCATTAAATGCAATGACTGCGGGTATTGCGGCAGCAAGACCAGCGGCTGTAGCAACCAATGCCTCTGAGATACCAGGGGCTACTGTAGCAAGACTTGCCGAGCCCTTGAGCCCAATACTGTGAAAACTTCTCATGATTCCCCACACAGTGCCAAAGAGACCAATAAATGGGGCGGCATTTCCTGTAGTTGCCAAAAAAGGAAGTGTACGTTCCATGGCTGACAACTCCTTCTGGATACCCTTGTTAAGGCTTCTTTCCAGGGTCTCAAGCCACACCCTCAGGCCAATAGCCGTATCCCTGGGTTTAGGACATTTCTGAAGACGCTTCAACTCTTTATATCCTTCAAGAAACACTCCTGCCATAGGGGTCTTCGGCATTACCCTGGCGTGGCTGTAGGCCTGAGTGAGGCTGGAACTTTCCCAAAAGAGCTTTTCAAAATCCTCATTTCCAAGTCTTGCCTGACTAAATCGCTTGATTTTTGCCAATATTACGGTCCAGCAAACGATTGAAAAGACCACTAACATTATAAGGACCAGTTTGACCACAGGTCCTGCCCCGATCATCATAGTCCATACGTTCGCCGTTGTATTAACCTCCATATTTGATGTCCTCCAATGGTAGGTAAGCTGTTGAGCAATTAAGCTGTTGGCCTGTTGAGTTACAGTCTTATCAGCTTCTTAGCTTAATAGACCACTGATAAGTCTCCTGGCCCAAAGGGAAATACCCCTTTCTTTTGTCCTTGTCCCAAAAGAAATTTCACTGCCTTTATACCTTCCTCGCCGAGATCCAGGGTATATTTGTTTACATAGAGATCTATGTGTTTTCTCATTACCTCGTAAGACATCTCCTGTGCATGCTCCATTACAAAATCCCAAACGGCCTCAGGATTCTTAAAAGCTGACTTGATACTCATGCCAATGGCGGTATCTATTGCCTGTAACAATTCAATGCCCAGGGAACGCTTTGCAATGATTCCGCCCAGGGGAATTGGAAATCCGGTCTTTTCTTCCCACCAGGCCCCAAGATCCTGGATGCAAATCAGACCAAGGTCATGATAAGTAAATCTGGTCTCATGTATGATTATTCCTCCATCTACCTCTTCCCTGGCAACCGCCTGGGCGATAAGGGCAAAGTTCATAGGCACCAGCTCTTTAACTTTTGGAGCGAAGAGCTTCAAAAGAAGCGCCGCAGTCGTATATTCCCCTGGTATGGCAATTCTGTATTGCTCAAAACCATAGGGATCTAAGGGTGCTCTTGCAAGCAGCAAAGGTCCGCAACCACGCCCTATGGCACTACCTGACCTGAGGAGCATGTAGTCATCCAGGATATGCCCCAGCACATGAAAAGATACCTTGCTTACATCAATAGACCTGGCAAGGACCCTCTGGTTCAGCTTTTCTACATCCGCCATTAAGGGCGATAACTTATACTGTAAGGGTACTTTGTTGTGAAGCAGGGCATAGAAAATAAAGGTGTCGTTAGGGCAGGAAGAAAGCCCCAGGGTGATTCTGTTGTTGTTTCCGATATTTTTCATACAGCCGACATTAATCCAATAAAACCCCAAGGACCTTTTCCAGGACTCTGGCTGTTGCATTCAATGCCTGGTCTAACATCCAATTTTTTTTGTCAAGATCGCCCACCCAGTTGCTTATACCACGAAACTCAAGGAGAGGAACCTGATAGTAATCACAGACCTGCGCGGCCGCGGCCCCTTCCATGTTCTCCGCGATAGATTTGAACCGTTTATGCAAGTTACAGGCCCTTTCACTGGTGCCTGTAACGCAGGAGACAGTGACCATCGGGCCGCAGCGAAGACCAAGCTTTTCCACAATATCCGGCTTAATGATTCGGAGCCATCCGGGCTCAAGAGCGAACTCTGTCTGCGTTTTATCTCCCTCCAGGGAAATAGGCTCGATCCCCGAAGGACCTTGACGGCCCAAGTCACCATATACTTCGGAACTTGCAAGACATACATCCCCAAGCTCTACATTCGCCCACTGGTATGCTCCTGCTACACCAGCCAGGATTACGGTATATGGTGCACCTCTGTTCCCAATAAATTTTGTCAGCTCAAAAGAGGTGCTGCCCGGTCCAAGGCCGCATACCAAGTGAGGGCATTTGTATCTGCCGGCAAGCGGGAGAAAGGAGTCCATTTCCCTTTTTGTGGGAGATACAATCAGAATCTGTGGAACAGTCATATCCTATATTATCTATAATGTTGAATGTTGAATCCTGGCTCTCAAAATCCGCTCCAGTTGCCAACACAGAAAAAGTTCTTTACCAGACTGGGCTCTCAGAGCTGTAAGTTCTGCCGGACTCAGCAGGTCAGTAATCCGTGAACATAGATAATTGATACAAAAGTGGTGCCGCGCAAAGAGCTGACAGCCTGTGGGGCCGAGAAACAGACAATCTTTTTTTCCAAGACGTTCAGAGGGTATCTCTCTTCCTAGAAGCAAATTGAGCAGCAACACAAACTTGTCATACCAATCTTCAATACCAGCCCCGCAACAGCCGCCACCCGGGACATGGGTCGCGCACATGGCGCATTCAGTCACTACACCAAATTTCTCCATTAGTTCATAGCTTTTTGAAATCTCTTTTCTGTAAAGTCCAAGGAGCCGGTCAATTTCGCTATCTGCTGCCAGGTCTTTTCCATATTTTTCCCATAAAGATTCGGCCAAAGCGATCTTTTCTTCAATAGATAATTCGTTTGAGTATAAACTAAAGCCGGGCATTGTCCGTAACCGCTCCTCCTTCCTTGCTGGTTCAAAAAACCAGGCGCATAAAATCTTCAGCCAGTATTATGGGACCTTTGTATACCTTGCTGCATGGTGTGATCAGGTCATGCTTATCGCAATTTGGATAAAAATGGTTAAGGAGTAACCGCTTAACTCCGGCATCCCGAGCAATTTTTCCTGCTTCAGAGGGAGTCAGGTGCCCCTGGATCTTGTAGCCTTCAGGGGCTGCGCACTCTAAAACCAGAAGGTCAGCGCCTTGAGCAATCTCTATGAGTTCATCACAGAAGTCAGTATCTCCTGAAAATACCACTGATCTTCCATCTGATGTCTCGATTCTATAGGCCAGGCTTTGAGGAGTATGTTTGGTGGGCGCACTTCGTATTGTAAGGGGAGGGAACTGCATTGCTGCTTTCATCTTCGCTGGTATCTCTTCGAAGATAATTTTCCCGGGCTCAGGTTCCACCCAATGTCCGAATGCCTGTATCAGAGACTGATAAAATTGCTTGAGTCCTTCAGCAGCCAGGACCATCACAGGAGAATTCCTCTTGTATCCGGGAGGATACCTTGTGGCAAAAATAAAGGGTGCCAGCTCCCCTATGTGGTCCGGATGGAAATGTGTATAGAGCAAGATGTCAAGTGTATCATAAGATATGCCTGCCTTAACCAGTTGTCTTAAGGTCCCTGCAGCACTGTCTATGAGCAGGGTCTGTCCTTCGACCTTTAGGCAGGTAGCGGGACCGGCCCTCCTTATGGAAGGGACACCTGTTCCGGAACCAAGTACGACTATCTCCATCATTTTTCTAACTCCTTTAAATTGAGCGATTAGCCTTTAGCGGTTAGGTATTAGCATTTAGGTGTTAGTAATCTATTTGGAAAACAGCAACCAATACCTAATCGCTCAATTTAGATGTAATCATTAAGCTAATAGCTAACCGCTAATAGCTTCACTTAGGTTACAGATTTAACGGAACAAGTTCTACCTGTCCCCAGATCCCAAGTGTTGTTCCCTTTATAATTACTCCTCCCAGGATTCCCGGAATTTCTTGTAAAACATTGAGGCCTGGGTCTATATCTTTTTCTGTTCTTACCATATTTCCTATAGCTGTTGCAGTTGCATCTGCCAAAGATACGGATTGAGAGACTATAGTCACTGCATCCGCCTCTCCAAAACTTTTTGAATGTCCCACTGTACCCGATGAAGTGCAAATTCCCACAGGCATCTGGACTGGAGCAACGGCAATGCCGACTCGTCCGCTAAGTGGTGAAGCGCCCGCCCAAATGGCTGAAGTAATTGGCTCAAGGACCTGGAGGAATATGTCTCCGCCATTTTCCACTATAACCTCACCTGAAGTAAGCTCCACACATCTTTTGCCGATATGCTGGGCAATAGCTCCGGCCACTGCGGCCATTGGGCCGACACCAGCAGTTTCGGAACTTGCTAACATATATCTGACTACGGCTGGGGCAAAAGGGTCATAAGGTAAGGGGGTATAGCTTTCGAGAAAACCAGGGTGGCTGCGGGCATAACCCTCAATAGAGAGCCGGACCTCTATGACCCATGTTGAGACCTCATTTTCAAGATTGCGATTAGCCTGTATATGAAGATCGGTTTCCTGGTGGCGGATTTGAAAGACGGTCAGGCCGTTTCTGGCTATAAAAGAACGGTATGTGCGCTTTTCCCCCACGGATTTCAGGCTGGAATATCCCCAAGTTCCTCACGTGGGGGCCGCGTGAGCAATTCGTTAACAGCATCTTTAGGATCAAGGCTTTGGTACAGTACCCTGTAAACCTGATTCGTAATGGGCATCTCGACTTTGTATTTTTCAGCCATGGCATAGACTGAGTTTGTAGTCTTGACACCTTCTGCTACCATGTTCATTTCTTTCAGTATGGTGTCAATGGACCGGCCTTTGCCCAGATTCAGGCCAACCTGGCGATTTCGGCTAAGGTCTCCGGTACAGGTAAGCACAAGGTCTCCAAGACCGGCAAGCCCTGCAAAGGTCAGA
>JAYEMY010000123.1:3136-13840 GCA_034718455.1 Thermodesulfobacteriota bacterium | reverse complement strand
CATCCGGATCAAAAGCAGGACTGCTCACCAAGGCAAGTATCCGCCCGGTCTGAGGGTCTAGGGCAACAAGGGCCCCGACATATCCCTTCATGGCCTCCTCCGAGGCCTGCTGAAGATCCAAATCAATGGAAAGATACAGATCTTTCCCTGGAACAGGTGATTTCTCGTCTATCACTCTTACCAGGCGTCCCCCGGCATCCACTTCTAATTTGCGTTGGCCCTTTATCCCTGCCAGATCATTCTCAAATCTTTCCTCAACCCCGCATTTCCCAACCATATCACCCGAACGCGCGCCTGTATAACGTTTTTTTACAATATCTTCCCGGCTGATTTCTCCGAGATAACCGAGCAAATGCGGGGCAATACTACCATAGGGATATTTCCTGGCGGGAGTCACCTCGATAAACACGCCAGGCAAGCTAAAAAGCCGGGACTCAATCCTGGAAAGTGTCTCCCAGTCAGCCCCTCTCTTAATTACTATGGGTGCGTATTTGGGTCCTTTATGCTCTGAACCGAGACAGGTCCGAATCTCGGTCTCCGTTTCCCCCAGTAAGGGAGAAAGTTTGGCCAGGAGGGCTTCCATGTCCCCCACATCCTCCATGACAAGACATACATTGAAGCAAGGTTTTACCCCTGCCAAAAGACGGCCTGTCCTGTCAAGAATTTTCCCTCGGGGCGGCTGAAGACGCACAGATCTTATTCGATTCCGCTCGGATTGTTCCCTGAAATTCTCTCCTTGTACAACCTGTAAATGCCATAAACGGGCACAAAATGTAACCATGAACAGAAACATGATCAGAATGGCAACATCACATCTCCATTTGTTTGCCTCCTGGTCCAGCCGGTCAAAACGCTTGACACGCCAGATAGTCTTTACCTTAAACTTCATTGTGTTCTTTTACTCCAGACCACAGACCCTCACTGAAATAAAGGAATTTGCTTTATTAAAGACAAAAAACCAGAAAGAGGCGAGAACGCCGTTGAGCATGGCCTGGGCAAACCCCCAAGGCCACAGGAGTTCAGCAGCACCACTGCCGATCAAAAAGACCACCACGACCTCAATACTCAAAAATGAAACCAGCATCATCTGTTGCCATGCCGCAGCACACACTATGTGGTTTAAGATATACCGAATCATCAAATATTCACCAGCATATGCCAGAACATAAAGGCCGACAGGCATGGCTGACATCTGCTCACTGAGGATACCTAACCCCAATACAGCGAGGATACCACCGGGTAAAGGGTATTGCAGCCCATACCAGGCTACAAGCGGCACCAAACCGTCCAGTCGGATTTGTCCGAGCTGAAACTGGAAGCCAAGGGCCGTTTCAATTAAGAGCAGAACATACCCAAAAAAAATAACGACCAATGCTTTTTTCAATGACGTGACTCCACGAAGGGCTGATTTGTAACAAAAACAACCACTTCTTCTACTCTTTTGAGATCAACAGCCGGCGTCACAGTAATCTCCTGAAAAAGATCAGAAATAGGACCTTCGGTTACAGAAGAGACCTTTCCTATCAAAAGTCCCTTTGGAAAAATCCGGTCAGTGCCGGATGTAATAATTCTATCACCAACCTCAACATCCACCACTTTTTCCACATAGGCCAGGTAACATCGTCCTTCCCCCGCGCCCTTTATAATGCCTCTGGCTCGATTCCGCTGTATAACTGCGGCAACCGCGCTGTTATAGTCAGACAACAATAGAACCTTGCTGAAATGTAGGGAAGTTTCCATTGTTTGGCCTGCAACACCCGCTCCGGACATGACTACCATACCCGGTTTTATCCCGTCTTTTCGACCTTGGTCCACAGTAATTGTAGCCAACCATGGAGCCAAATCCACCCCGACCACATTGGCCGTTATTACCGTAGCGCCGACATTCTCTTTTATCCCCAATAATTTCTTATAACGGGCATTGGCAATAAGGGCCTCACGGTACCGACCGATTTCTTTTTGAAGTTGGACGACATCTTGACGAAGGACCCTGTTTTCTAACTCAACGTCCTGAAGGGCCAGGTATGATCGCCATAATTTTTTCCCCCATATCGAGGGTCCGGAAAGCCCCTTTTGCAAATAGCCCGTTAAGTCCACAAAAAAGTATTTGACTGGAGATACAGCGGCCGGGGAACCAAGGCGCAGGCCCACCACTACAAAGATCAATAAGCCCACAACGGCCAGGACTAACAATACCGTCATGCGTTTTTTGGGATTTCCAGTGCGAAATGGCACAATCGATATGCAGTAGAAAAAATATAGCCAGATGAATTAATGGATCATAACTTCTTTTAAGATATCAAGATTGTCCAGGGCCATACCGGAACCTAAAACCACGGAAGACAGAGGATCGTCAGCAATAATTATAGGAAGAGCTGTTTCCTCTCTCAAGAGCTTATCCAGATTCTTCAGCAAGGCCACGCCTCCTGTTAGAACAATTCCTTTATCCACAATATCAGCGGCCAATTCCGGAGGGGTCTGCTCAAGTACGCTTTTTACCGTATCGACTATTGTGTCTATCTGTTCTGTTATAGCTGAACGTATTTCTGACGAATTAATCGTTATGGTCTTGGGCACTCCTGATACCAGATCTCTACCCTTTATCTCCATCTCCTTATAAGGTTCTTCAGGTATAACATCGCCCAGTTCTATCTTAATTTTTTCTGCCGAATGCTCACCAATCAGCAGATTAAATTTTCTCTTAATATACTGTAAAATAGCGCTGTCCATCTTATCTCCTGCTACACGAACAGACTTACTATAGACGATTCCGGCTAAAGAAATGACAGCTACTTCAGTAGTACCTCCACCCATATCCACTATCATATTTGCAATCGGCTCAGTAATCGGCAACCCCGCACCAATGGCGGCTGCCATAGGCTCTTCAATCAGGTAAACTTCTCTTGCGCCTGCAGTCTCGGCTGCTTCCCTGACAGCTCGTTTCTCAACCTGCGTGATACCGGATGGCACACTTATGTTGATCCGAGGCCGAATTAGAGTTCTGCGATCGTGTATTTTCCGTATAAAATAACGCAGCATGGCCTCTGTAACTTCAAAATCAGCAATTACGCCATCCTTCATGGGTCGGATAGCCACAATATTTCCAGGTGTCCTCCCCAGCATATTTTTGGCGTCTCTGCCCACCGCCACGACTCTGTTTACCTTGGCATCCTTGCGCACTGCAACCACAGATGGTTCACGCAGGACAATGCCCTTACCCTTCACATATACCAGTGTATTTGCAGTTCCCAAATCAATAGCCAGATCGCTTGAGAACCGTCCTAAAATAAAACCTAAAAACATAATTATTACCTTAATTTAATAGTATGGGAATTTCCATTTTTGGACAGGATCAACAGAATTGTCAGGATAAAAAATATTAAGAAATCCTGTTGATCCTGTCAGAGAAGTCCGCCAGGAGGGCACTATTTAATAGTATGGGAATTTCCTTTGTAACTTCTCAATAAGTTCGGGCACGGCGCCTCCTGTCATTTCAGGGCGCCAGACCGATAATCATTAAGCTAATAGCTAAGGGCTAAGGGCTAATCGCTCAATTTAAAACAGGATTGAACCCTACCAAAGGCATTTCAAGTTGGCAAGAAATGATAGCCGGATGAGCCTATTGCAAAAATCCAGACCAGCAACTTATCTTGACATATACTTAGCATATGGGTATGAATTTGGAGCTTGTCGGGTATTTACCCTAACCGAGTAAATTTTTTCTAAATTTTCTTAGTATATTAAATTTTTTGAATAAATTGTCTCCTTTTGTTGTTCACAGCCTTGGCACATGCATGTATTTGTTAGCAGTTTTGATATAATATCGCCCGGATAATTTGGGAGTAGGGAGCTATTTAATATGAAAAGGACTTTTCAACCGAGCAATTTAAAAAGAAAGAGGACCCACGGATTTCGTAAACGCATGAGTACAAAGGCGGGCCGTAGAATACTGAGCAGGCGCAGGGCAAAAGGGAGATACAGCTTATCAGCATAAAAGTTATTATGGAGGAAGCCTTCTGGACGTAAAACAAAAACACCTTACAATAAAATGAGGCAATCCTTACACACCGAATCTCTCTCAAAAAAAGAGAGATTGACTGGCGCAGAAAATTTTATCAGGGTTTATAAAAAGGGGAAACGATTAAAGTTGCCCGGCCTTACTATTATAATTACAAGGAATTATTTGTCCTACTGTAGAATCGGTATCAGTGCCAGCAGAAAAATTGGTGGAGCTACCAAAAGAAACAGGGCCAAAAGGCTGATCAGGGAATTATTTCGCACGAACAAACGGATTTTTCCTGCTGGTCATGATCTGGTCTTTGTGCCATACAAAAAATTTTTCCACCTTGATTGGAATGAACTCAAGGGCAATCTTGTCAAGGAATTTGATTCCTCGAACAGGTGTGAATAATTAAATACTAAGACCATGTTGAGCAAATTCATCATTTTTTTCATTAGAATATATAGGCTATTGTTTTCCCCTATTTTACCAAGGTCTTGCCGTTTCTATCCGAGTTGTTCCCGATACGCTGAGGATGCCATTGTTAAACACGGTCCTATTACGGGTATTGTGTTGGCTACCAAACGACTTCTAAGGTGTCATCCCTGGACTCCGGGCGGATACGACCCTGTCCCCTGATTGCCGGTTTACGTTAAGAAGGCTCTTTACAGCAAAAAATGGTTGATTGATAGCCGCTTACTAAACTCTATTGGAAAGCCGAAGATGGAGTTTAGAATACGGCTCTGATTATTTCTGATTATTAAGGTTTACACAATGGATTCACGTACATTATTAGCTTTAGTTTTGTCTATAGCAGTATTGATTGGATTTCAGTACTTCTTTGGTGGCGATGTATCACAACCACCTCGCGAAGAAACAGGTGTTGAGAATGTCCCTACCACAGGTGTCAGTGAGCAAGCATCAGGCCATGAATACGGAGAACGCATTCGCGCTGATGGGGAGGCTCTAAGCGGTATAAGAAATCCTGATATTCCAGTTGACTCAAAGGCACCCATTCGCAAGGCAAGAGACATTACTGTGGAAACGGATCTTTACAAGCTCGTTTTCTCAGAAAAAGGAGGTACAGTTAAAAAGTACCTCTTAAAGCAATACCTGACAACGCTTTCAGATGACGCTCTTCCTGTGAATTTGATCGATGTTTCTCCCCCGAGTCTATCCCTTGGGCTTCAAATGGAATCTCAACCGCCGATAGACCTGTCTTCCCAATTCTTTGAACCGGATAAGGAAGGCCTGAATCTGACTCAGGCCGGAGAGGAAGCACAACTTAGATTTATCAGCAATATGTCCAATGGGATTAAAATTACAAGGGTATACACATTCCACCAGGGAAGTTACTGGATAGATCTATCTGTTTATTTATCAGGGGCGGGAACCATTCCCGGGTCGTTATGCTTGTACAATAAACCCGGTGAGGATACAAACAGGTTTACATTTACAGGCACTGCCTACTATGGCAACGATTCGTTGCGAGAAGTAAAACTGGACGACGGGGAAAAACATACGTACACAGGTCCGGTTGACTGGATCGGTTACGGTGACAACTATTTCATTACGGCTTTGATCCCGATTATCAGCGAAGGCCCCTGGAATATATTGGTTGAGAAAAAAGGGGCTGACGGTCTGACTGAGAGCCGGCTGACCGCACTCAAACCATCTTCTGAAAGCGCAGGACAAGGAGTTGAGGCCTTAAATCTTGGAATATATTTCGGACCAAAAGATATCGACCGTCTGAACGCCTTGGGGCACAATCTTTCTAAGGCCATAAATTTTGGTTGGTTTGATCCAATTGCCAAGCCCCTTTTGTACTTTCTTAAATTCCTTTATCGATATATTCATAATTATGGCCTGGCCATAATTATTGTTACCATACTGATCAAGGTTGCCTTCTGGCCCCTGGCGCAAAAAAGCGCAAAGTCTATGAAGACCATGCAGAAACTTCAGCCAAAAATGGCTAAGCTTAAGGAAAAGTACGGGAAAGATAAAGAAAAAATGAACAAAGAGCTCATGCAGCTCTATAAAACCTACAAGGTGAATCCTATGGGCGGCTGTCTTCCCATGCTGCTGCAGATTCCGGTGTTTTTTGCCTTATACAAGGTATTGCTTCAATCAATAGAGCTGCGTCATGCCCCGTTCATGCTGTGGATAAATGACCTTTCAGCTCCTGACCGTCTAATGATACCCGGAGTAAGCATTCCTTACCTGGAGGGCATACCGATACTTACACTGCTAATGGGACTTTCCATGTTTTTACAGCAGAAGTTAAGCCCTTCTTCCCTTGACCCCACCCAAGCCCGCATGATGCAATTTCTACCTGTGATATTTACCTGTATGTTCATCAATTTTCCTTCAGGATTGGTGCTCTACTGGTTGATTAACAACATACTTACTATCGCACAGCAACACTATGTGAACAAATTCACCGACTAATCTCCATGCCCGCAAGCGGGCACAACGAAACGTGAGAATCCAAGACTTTCATATAGATACTAAGTGGAATAAAAAATAATGACATATAACGAATCTTCCGCACTGACACAAGAATCAAAAGAATTTGACGGCAAAACCATAGATTATGCCATAAAAGCTGCATGCAAATATTTTGAGGCAAAGCCTGACAATCTTGAAATCAATATACTTACCCGTGGGTCCACAGGCATCTTCGGACTGGGAGGACGTAAAGCTAAGATACAGGCCGTGCTTAAAAAACTCATTCCTCCGGTTACAGAAAAAAAACCTGAAGAAGAAAATGCGCCGATAGAGGCTGAAGCCAATCGTCACACACCCGAAGTACCTGAATCCAAAGAGGCTGTGATCGAACACGGCAAAGAGGCTCCGGAAGATCGGGATAAACATATTTCTTTTGCCCTTGAGATCACTGAGAAAATTTTGAATAAGTCTGGTCTTGTGGGACAAGTAGGGATCAAGGCCGACGAAGAAGGACCGTATCTGGACATATCCGGGGAAGATCTTTCTCTGATTATAGGAAAAGAAGGCCAAAATCTTAATGCCTTAGAATATATAGTTAACCGTATTCTGCGACACAGGGTCGAAAGCCATACCAGGATCAAGCTGGAAGCACAGGGCTATCGGGAAAAAAGGGAGAAGAATATCGCACTTCTTGCGCACCGTATGGCAAAAAAGGCCCAAAAAACCGGACGCTCAGTAACACTTCAGCCATTGGGGGCAAGAGAGCGCAGACTGATCCACTTGACCCTCAAGAACGTTAAGGGCATACGCACCAACAGTGTAGGCGAAGGAATCATGCGCAAAGTCGTGATCAACCCCGGCAGGTCCAGGCAACGCAATACAAAAACCTAAGTTGAGCTGTTAGCTGTTACCTAAGTTAAGCGATTAGCTGTTAGCGATTAGCGATTAGCTTTAAAAAATCAAGGTATTACGTTAATTAGAAATAACACCCAACGGGTGAAAGTTTGTAATAGAAGAACATCCTGTAATCCTTAAACTAATAGCTAACAGCTAAAGGCTAATTGCTCGTAACCGTTCAGACTCCCTGGCAGCCGACAGACTTTTTCGGGTTTCAACCGCGGACAAGGTTGCACCAAAAGGCGTATTCTCAATGGATTGTGCTTTGAAACCCGAAAAAAGCTGTTGGCTGTCGGGGGGGGAGAAAAGTGAATGATTACAATTGCTCAATTTAGGAATAATAGTGCCTGACATATATAGAGAAAACGACACAATAGCTGCACTGGCTACTCCATCAGGACCAGGCGGGATAGGGATAGTTCGAGTAAGCGGTCCTCTTTCAGCACAACTTTTCAGGTCTGTATTCCGGCCCGCAAAGCCAATTGAAGTAATACAATCCCATCGACTCTACTATGGCTGGGCCTACGATACACAGAATAATACAGTTATGGACGAGGTTCTGGCCGTACTGATGAAGGCCCCCCACAGCTACACAAAAGAAGACGTCCTGGAAATCCAATGTCACAGCGGTCCTGCAATCTTACGTCGTGTTCTTGAGACACTGATCGGACAGGGTGCACGCCTGGCAGATCCCGGCGAATTCACCAAAAGGGCTTTTCTGAATGGAAGGATTGACCTTACCCAGGCAGAGGCCGTACTCGACCTGTCTCTAGCTTGCGGGGACACCGCAGGGCAACTTGCTGTCAAACAATTGCAGGGTTGTCTATCCAAAAGGATTAAAGAAATTCGTGATACTATCAAAGAATCTATAGCCACCCTTGAAGTCGCCATAGACTATCCGGATGAAGATGTAGAAATTATCACAGAGACCCAGCTCAGAGGACTTCTGATAACAGGTGCTCAAGATCCCCTAAATGCCATGATCGATGCATTTGACAGAGGAAAAATCTATAAGGAAGGGGCGGAAGTCCTGATTGTCGGAAGGCCTAATGTCGGGAAGTCCAGCCTGCTTAACGCCATGGCCTGTGAGGATAGGGCCATTGTAACCTCCATCCCCGGAACTACCAGGGACATTATAGAGGCAGTTCTTAATATCGAAGGAATATTGGTTAGATTGATTGATACGGTCGGCATTCGGTCGGACCCTGATCCAATAGAGACAATTGGTATTGAAAAAATTCGAAAAAAAACAAAATTCGCACAGGCTGCTATCTGGATGCTGGATCTGAGCGAGCCTTTGTGCCCGGAAGATTTCGGGGTACTAGAGACACTGGATGTCCTTACAAAACGAAAAAAAATTCTCATAGTATTTAACAAAACAGACAAGGTTCATTCCTGGGAATCTTTGGCAGGAAAGCAGGCAAGCAAGATTTTCAGCCGGATGCAAGAGATAACCGGCAGCGTTTGGGTGGGAACCTCTGCAATTACAGGAGAAGGGCTTGAGAACCTGTCAAGGCTTTTGATAAATAAATTATTGAATGAAGCACCGGCAGAGCTACCGGATATAGTTCCTAATCTAAGGCAAAAAGAGGCCCTGGAGACAGCCCGCAAGGCTGTGAACAGGGCAGTTGACAGCATCTCTCAGGGCATCAGCCCTGATCTGGTTTCTATTGACTTAAGAGACGCAATGAATGTCCTGGGAGAAATCACAGGAGACAGTATTACTGACGAAGTGCTGGATTACATCTTCAGCCATTTCTGCCTTGGCAAATAGGTAGGCGTTCACAGGGCACCGCATCTGCTTTGTTGTCGGACACTTGAAGTACAGGGAGTACGTCTGCGTACCCTCCGCCTCGCATCTGCAGCACCCTGTAAACGCTTACAGTTCGGTGGGTTGCGATAAAAGGGGCGTTGTAATCCAGTGAACGGTTAAAATAGACTTTACTTATCAGTTGTAGGGGGTTTGCCTGCAATTTGCGCCCGTACGACCTTGACCTTTACCTTGTCTGCTACTTCTAAAGTAACCACGTTATCTGTAAGGCCTGTTATCTTGCCTATCAACCCGCCATTGGTTATAACTTCTTCCCCACGACTCAAAGAATCCAGGAAATTTCTCTGATTCTTTGCTCTTTTCTGCTGCGGTCTGATCAAAAGGAAATAAAAAATAGCAAAAATAATAATCAGGGGCAGAAAGGCCGTGAGTGGGTTTCCTCCTTCACTTCCGGAAGGAGGGGCCATGGCATAAGCTATTGACGGTATTATCATCAGGTGATCTCCCTTTTTGCATAAAACTGTTCGTGGAAGGCCTCAAACCTGTCATTCTCTATGGCCTTCCGCATCTCTTTCATAAGATGCAAAAAATAATGCAAGTTATGAATAGTATTAAGCCGATGGGCCAATAACTCTTTTGCAATAAAAAGGTGCCTCAAATAGGCACGGGAGTAATTCCTGCAGGTATAACACGTGCAGGAAGGGTCTATTGGCCTCGAATCCCCGGCAAAACGAGAGTTCTTTATAACAATGTACCCGAAGGAAGTAAAGAGCATCCCGTTCCTGGCATTCCTGGTAGGCATCACGCAGTCGAACATATCAACCCCTCTTGCTACTCCCTCAATAAGGTCTTCCGGGTTACCAACCCCCATTACATAAACAGGATACCTGTCCGGGATTAAGGGCCTTGTGATATCGATCATCTCAAACATAAGTTTTTTTGGCTCACCAACACTGAGCCCACCGATGGCATATCCATCAAAACCAAATTTAAGAAGATCTGATGCACTTCGTTGCCTCCACACAGGGTCCATCCCCCCCTGTACAATAGAGAACAGCAAAAGATCCCGTCTTGTTTTCGCCTCCAGGGACCTTTTGGCCCATCGCGTGGTCAGTTCAGTAGCATTTTTTACATCTTCTTCACTGGCCGGGTAAGGGATGCAGGAGTCGAGGCACATCATTATGTCTGAACCCAGGGCCTCCTGGATCTTTATAACAAGCTCCGGCGTGAGTTTGTGAAGAGATCCGTCTATATGGGAACGAAACGTAAGACCTTCTTCATTTACCTTTCCGAGTGCTGCAAGACTATAGATCTGAAAACCGCCGCTATCTGTCAGAATAGGACGGTCCCACCCCATGAACCGGTGCAGACCGCCGAGTTCCCTTATGATCTCATAACCAGGACGCAGATACAAATGATAGGCATTGCTTAAAATTATCCGGGCCCCAATTTCCTTGAGGTCTTCAGGTGTCAATGCCTTTACAGTGGCCTGGGTCCCAACCGGCATAAAGGCGGGCGTCTCCACCACCCCATGCGCAGTATGCAGACGACCCCTCCTGGCAGGTCCCCTTGAACTCCTGCACAACTC